>JAOPZD010000420.1 GCA_025964295.1 Conexibacter sp. | reverse complement strand
AGCTCTTACACGCTGGAGGCGGGGCAGTTCACGCTCGCCGGGTGGTTGGAGCCGGCCAGCGACGTCGGCGGCGACACGTTCGACTTCAGCCTCGAGCGCGACACCCTGCACCTGTCGATGACCGACGCGATGGGCCACACGCTCGACGCTGCGCTGCTGGCCACCGTCCTGGTCGGAGCGTTGCGCAACGCCCGACGCCGCGGGGTCGACCTCGCCGAGCAGGCGAGCATCGCCCACCTGGCCCTGGCCGGCTACGCCGACGACGAGGAGTTCGTCACCGGCCAACTCGTGCGCATCGATCTCCCGTCGGGAACCGCGCGCATCGTCAACGCCGGACACCCCGCCCCGATCCGCGTCCGCGACGGTCGCGCCGAGCGGGTGGCCCTGATGTCCGACCTGCCGTTCTCCGCATCGCCGTCTGCGACCTACCGCGTCCAGGACCTCTCGCTGCGGGCGGGCGACCGGCTCGTCTTCCTCACCGACGGGATGCTCGAGCGAAACGCCGCAGCCGTCGACGCCATGTCGATCCTGACTGCCAGCCGGCACCTGCACCCTCGCGAGGCGGTGCAGGGCCTGACCCGGTGCGTGGTCGAAGCGTGCGGTGGCACGCTTCGCGACGACGCCACCATCCTCTGCCTCGACTGGCACGGCGGACCTCCGAGACTCCGCCACGCCAGCGAGGGCGCCGACCACTAGATGAGCGCAAGGCGCAAGCTGCGGGCGGCGCCGGTCATCCTGCTGCGCACGGGCCGGGAGTTCTATGACGACCAGATGACCCATCACGCGGCGGCGCTGACCTACTACGCGCTGATGTCGCTGTTCCCGGCGCTGCTGCTCGCCGTCTCGATCCTCGGCCTGGTCGGCCAGTACCCGGCCACCTACGACGCGATCCTCGGATACCTGCGCGACGTCGTCCCGCCGTCGGCGCTCGTCCCGCTCGACAGCTCGCTGCGCGCCGCCCTCCAGCAGAAGGGCACGGCTGCCACGACGCTGGCCATCAGCGTCGTCGTCACGCTGTACGGCACGACCGGGGCGCTGGAGGCCGCCCGCCGAGCGCTCAACGTCGTCTTCGAAGCCGACAGCGGCAGGCCGTTCCTCAAGCGCAAGGCCATCGACATCGTCAGCACGGTGGTCCTGATGGCGCTGGTGCTGATCAGCCTGGTCCTGATCTTCATCGGCGGGCACCTCGCCGAGGATCTCCTGGGGTTCCTCGGGCTGGGTGAGACGGTCGTCCGCGTCTGGGACCTCGCCCGCTGGCCGGGAGCGGTGGCCGTCGCGATGCTCGTGTTCTCCTACATCTACTACGTGACGCCTGACGTCCGCCAGCGCTCGTTCCGCTGGGTGACCCCGGGCGCGGTCGCCGGCGTCACCCTGTGGCTCGTCGCCTCGGCGGGGTTCTCCATCTACCTCAGCAAGGTCGCCGACGTCGGAGCCGTCTACGGGGCGTTCGCGGGCGCGATCGTCCTGGTCGTCTGGCTGTGGCTGACCAACGTGGCGCTGCTGTTCGGCGCCGAGCTCAACGCCGAGATCGAGCGCGAGCAGGAGCTCGGCGAGGGCGTGCCCGAGCACGAGACCCTCGACCTCCCCGACCGCTGACCGGCACGGCGGGCCGCCAGCACGACGCGGCCGATCCGGACGCCGTCGCGCTTGGTCGCCGCCTGGGAGGACGATCTCACTCGTCAGCGTCCGTCGCACCCATCCTCGTCGCTGAGCACCGCTCGGGGTTCGCCCGCCCCCTCCACGGGAACTCTCGAGATCATCGTGTTGCCTCTGGGTCGTCCCTCTCCCGCCATGGTCGTTGCCTGCACGGCGCTGCTCGTCGCGCTCGGTGGCACCGGCTATGCCGCTACGCAGCTTCCCGCTGACAGCGTCGGGCAGAAGCAGATCCGCAACGGCGCGGTCGGCAACCTCGAGCTCCGCGACGGCTCCATCACGGCGGGCAAGCTCCACGGCGACGCGATCACGAGCCGTGCGATCCGCAACGGGTCGGTCAAGGCGCAGGACCTGGCGAAGGGCATCCTGCCCGCGGCAACGAGCACCGTCCACCAGGCCAGCGGCGATCCGATCGCGCCCGGCGCCGTCGGCGCCGCCAGCGCCGCGTGCGACCCGGGCCAGCGCGCGACCGGCGGCGGAGGTGGCTTCGCCGGCCCCGCGGTGACCAACGACAAGATGGTCGACTCGATCCCGGTCGGCGAGGAGCGCCCCGTGGTCCGCTGGCGCGTGAGCCTGTTCAACGGCGCCACGGCCCCGCGCACGCCGGTGGCCTATGTGCTCTGCGTCGGACCCTGAGCCGAGGTTCCGCGGTGGGTACCGCTGACGTATCGGCCGTCATAGGCGGTGCCGCGGCGCCCGCCCTGGGACCCGCCGCCGAGACCGTCCGCCTCGCCGGGACGACGCAGACCGCGTCTGACCGCTGATCGAACAGGACGTTCTCGCAATCGTCGACGCCTACCGGGGCCGATCGGCTCGGCTCGGAGGCGGGCACACAGCCATGCTCGATGTTGGGGGGCCGCGGGTCGGGGTAAGGCCAGCGGCGTGTCTGCCCTCTCACGCTCCGAACAGGCGGCCGTGGCCGTCGTGCTCATCCTGACCGCCGCGGCCGGCATCGCTCACTACGCCGGCGTGGCGTCGCTGCTGGCGTTCGCGATCGCCGCCCTGGCGCTGGCCGGCCTCGCGCACATCGTCAGCTTCGCCACCGAGCAGGTGGGCCGGCGCTTCGGCCCCGGTGTCACGGGCGTGATGCAGTCGACGCTGGGCAACCTGCCCGAGCTGTTCGTCGTCATCTTCGCGCTGCGCGCCGGGGAGGTCGTGGTCGCGCAGACCTCGATCATCGGCTCGCTGTTCGCCAACGCCCTGCTCGTCCTGGGGGCTGTCATCGTCGTCGGCGCCGCGGCGGCCGACGGGACGGTCATGCGCTTCCGGCCGCGCCTGCCACAGGACACCGCGACGCTGCTGCTGGTCACCGTCTTCATCATCGTGGTCGTCGGGATCTCCTTGGCCTCCCACGATCCCGCCAGCCACCACGTCCAGGCGATCTCCACCGTCGCCGCGGTCGCGCTGCTGGGCGTCTACCTCGCCTGGGTCGTGCCTTACCTGCGCGCCGACGCCGCGGCGCCGAAAGACGACGACGGCTCGGAACACGAAGGCCCGCTCGTGCCGCTGGCGATCTCGGCCGGCCTGCTCGGTGCCGGTGGGCTGGGCGCCGCCTTCGTCTCGGACTGGTTCGTCGCCGCGCTGCGCCCCACCATCGACCAGCTGCACGTCTCAGAGGCCTTCGCCGGGATCGTGATCGTGGCGATCGCCGGCAACGCGGTGGAGAACGTCGCCGGCATTGCGCTGGCCCGCAAGGGACAGTCCGACCTCGCCATCAGCGTCGTCAAGAACTCCGTCGCGCAGATCGCCGCGTTCCTCTACCCCGTCCTCGTCCTGATCTCGCTGCTGTTCAGCCACCGGCTGAGCTTCGCCTTGGACCCCGTCTACATCGGCGCGCTGCTGATGTCGGCGCTCGCGGTATGGCAGATCACCGGAGACGGCGAAGCGGCCGCCTTCGAAGGCTGGGCGCTGATCGCGCTCTACATCGTCCTCGGCGCGCTGACCCTCTACGAGTAGTCGTCGGTTCGTCGCGTCGGCCGACCACGAGACCATTTGCCCTGCCGCGGGCGGGACGTCAGTCCGCGGCCAGCTGCCGAAGGACGTCACGAGCGAACGCGAGCCGCGCGTTGATCTCCGGATCGTCCCCCTCGGCGAAGCGCTCCACCACCTTGCGGTACGCCTCGACGGCCTCGTCGTGCCTGCCCAAAGCACGAAGCCAGCGGCCTCGGCCGCTGAGGCCCAGGGCCAGCTCGATCTCGAGCCCTGCCTCGTCCGGCCATGTGCTCAGGCGCAGGACCATGTCATCGCATGTGGCCAGCGCCTCATCGAAGCGGCCGCCATCGCCGAGGATCACTGCCTTGGAGAACAGCGCGCGCGTCACCGACGCCTGCACGCCCACCGAATCGAGACGGCCGAAGCGATCGACGAGGTCGTCGTAGGTCTCGATCGCCTTGTCGGGATGTCCGAAGTGCAGCGCCAGCCCGCCGAGCAGCAGCTCGGCGTCGACCACCGGCTGGATGCCGCCGGCCGGCGGGTCGTGGACGAAGGCGTTGAAGAAGTCGGCCAACGCGACCGCCGCATCCTCGAAGCACCCCAAGCGGTTGAGGACGTAGCCCCTGCCGTATTCCGCGAACGCCCTTGAGCTCCTCAGGTCCGGGTCGGCTGCGTCTCCCGCGAGCCCCACAGCCTCTTCGAACACGGTCAACGCCTCATCGACCCGATCCAGACCTTCGAGGACCCAGGCCTTGCCGATCAGCGCATCTGCGGCCACCGAGCGCGTGTACGGATCCGGGTGGGCGGCGAAGCGAAGCATCACGGCGTCGAAGGTCTCGAGTGCTCGATCGAGCTGTCGTGACTCGACGAAGTGGTGGCCTTCTTCCAAGAGGCCCCATGCGGTGCTGCGTTCCGCGGACGGGGTGTGCTCTGGTCTGCTCATCGCTAAGTCACCCATAGTAACGCCTTGTGCTTCCTCTTATCGCGGCCTTCAGGTCGTCGCGGGGGGCCAGCGGATGGTCGCCTCGCTGAACGTCGACCGCTCCCGGCTCGCGTTGCGCCCGAGCCACCCGTTGGTGTGGCCCGGGGGGCATCAGCACGCTGTCGGGCAACAGGGGCCGACGGCTACTCAGCTGGGCGGCCGCGCCGTCGAAATCGCGTCAGCGATTGGCGCGAAGCGAAGCGTGTCGCTCTCGAGGACCAGCTTCCCGCCGACCCGACTCAGTCGCCCGAGGACTCCGCGGCGTCGTGGGAACAGCGGTACGGACCCTCCCCAGCTCTGATCCACCATCACTAAGCCCCCAGTCCTTTCTTGAGCCCACCGGCGCGCGTAGAACGAGGAAGCAACCTTGGTCTGCACGACGTCGGCTGACCCAGCTACCCGAGCGGGGTGGCGATGAGAAGGGCTGCCCGCCGATGAACTCCCTGGGTACGCACGTAAGCCGAACCGAACACGCGGGGTGCCTCAGGCATCGACGAGTCGTGGGCTGACACGAGTCACGAGGGATACACCAAGCGCCCGCAGGTGGGAGGTTGTCCGCCCCCACCCGCCTCGGTCCGTCGGCCGCGGTGGGGACGTCGATCAAGGCGCGAGAGCGACGCTTGCGTCTGAGACCGGATCTCGTCCCGGGCCGGTGAGGGTGCGGCTCGCGATTGGGCCATCCGTGGCGAGGAGATATCCGTTGCGACTCGTTCCTGCCGTGACCTGCTTGCCGCCGCTGGTCACGGCCGTCACGGCGGAGAAGCCGTCCGGAGCGACGCCATACGTCACCACGAAGCCGGTCGGATCGATCGACCCGCCCGGCCTCGGCGCGGGATTGACGACGTCGACGCTCAGGCCGTACGTAGCCACCCTGTCAAGCCGTTGCGAGCACACGCTCCCGCCGTCGGTCATGAAGAGGCAGATGCCCGACGTCCCTGGGACGATAAAAAACGGAGCCATGTCCGGTCCCACTTCACGCGCCTGCGTGACGTCGATCCCGAGCGCCTTGTAGACCGGCGGCCCATCGCTGATCGTACGGCTGATCGCTGACGGCAGCTCATGCGTTGGCGGTGCCTTGAGCACCCCGAAGATTGCGACCTGTGCCGGCGGAACCACACCATGAAGGGGTGCGCTCACCGCGGCCTTCTTGCTCTTGCTGTGCTTCTTGTGCGCCTTCAGCTTGTGCTTGCTCTTGGCGTGTGCCGCGCCACCCCTGTCGGCGTCTGCGCGCGCCGACGCCGACACCGCAGCGAACGCGGCGACCAACATGGCAAGAGCAGCAACCAACGTCGCCCGACGAGTAACACTCCTACCTGCGCTCGTGAACATCTGACCCCTCGTCCGAATGGTTCTATACACACGCCCATCACCTAAGACGCACGGAGGGCATCGGCTGTGACGGACTGAGCTGGAATTCAACGGTTGTCGCGACTAAGCAAGATGCCGGACGCTAGCAGTGGCGGGCGCGATCGCTCAACTCAGCAACCGCGCCCTCACCGCTTCGTTCTGCTCAGGGCGCCGCCGGTGGATCCGGCGTCGTCCACGAGGACGACACGCTTCGGAACGTGGTCTTGAGCACGGGGGCGTCGGTGACAAGCACGTACGCGTTCCCGTTGATGGTCGCGTCGACGTCCTTGCCGGACGTCGTGCTCCCGACGACCTGGGTCACGCCGTCCGGGACGACGCCGAACGTCGTGATGTCCCCGGGCCCGATTGGGCTCTTCATGTTCGGACCGGCCGGGCCGCTTCCGGGCGGAACGACCGCGACGGAGATCCCGTACCTGGTGACATCACCGAGGTGACCGTTGCAGACGCTCGTGCCGTCCTCGAGGAACAGGCAGAGACCGTTCCGCGCAGGCGCGAGGTAGAAGCTGCGGCCCCCTGCCCCAACCGAACGCACCTGCGCCAGGTCGAGCCCGTACGCACGGACCACATCCGGCCCGGTAGCGATCTGCTCTCGCACCGCCGACGACACCGACGCGGCTGCCGGCTTGCGCAGATCTCCGAACGCCTGCGCCTGAACCGCCGGCACCGCTGCCAGCCGTGTGACCACGTCGCCCGCGTTGCCGACCGGTCCGCCCGCGTCGCTGGGCGTCCCGAACTGCGCGCTGGCGCCGCCGACCACGGCGAACAGCACGGCCAGCGCCGCGATCGTGACTGCGAAGGGATTGTGAAGTGTCTTTCTCATGTCACCGTCTCCCTAGTAGGACTCGTATGCCTCGTACACGGCGCCAGCCGTCGTGTACGGGTAGACCGCCGGGTCGCGCAAGACGCACCCGCAGTACGGGTGGCTGACGGTCCCGCCGTAGTTGGTGCTGCAGTAGCCAGCGCCCGTCAAGTTCCCGCCGTTGACGTCGATCGCGCCGACGCACAGGTTGGCGAGCACGTAAGCGCTGTTGTTGGTCAGCGAGTGCGCCGGCCCGACCACCCACGGGTAGCCGTTGGCGATGTACTGGTACCCGCTGTGGTACTGAATCGTGGTCGCCGACGCCGGAGAAGCGCCAACGGCGCCCGACATCCCGACCGCAAGAACTGCAGCCGTACCCGCCACCATCAGGCGGCGGCGCAACGATGAGAGCATGTCTCTCTGCACCTCCTAGGTAGTTGTCCGCGCAGGCCAGGTCCGCATCGGTTGACCGACGGATTCCTGCCCGGCGCGAGAACGCCAGCTCCTTACCTCCGCTGACCGCTTCGCGATGCTGCTCATACGAGCAGCATCGTCCGGCAACATACACACAGAAATGTGTCCTAGAGGTACGATATCCGTCTATCAGGACTGCTGACTATTTTACTTCGCCCAGCTCGCGAACGCCGGCCAAACAAATATCATCTACGCGCTCACCAGGTGATCCGTTGGCGCGCGATTGATCATCGATCAGTAGCGCTGAGACATATCGCTTAATCGAGGTAGCGATCGCGGGGTTGCGTTCGCCCCGCCGGAGATCTCCGATCTTGCGTAACGCCCCGGTCAACCAGGCTCCGAGCGTCCAGCGCGATCGCCGATCGAGAGTACGGCTCAGTCCGCCGGCAGGCGCACGCTCTTTGCCGATCGCCCGGCCGCGGGAACCCACCCAGCCCCAATGTGGCACGCGTCCGTGCGTGCTGTGGGACCGGGATCGGTCCCGCACCGGGCGGGACCTCGAGAGAGGAGGCTCCCGTGCCCACCAAGCTCAGCGACGCCGAACGGCAGGCTCGTCGTGAGGCGGATCGTCAGAAGGCCGCGGAGGCGGTCGAGGCGTTGAAGACGTCGGAGGGATGGCAGGCGTGGCTGCGGCTGCGCCGGCACTTCCGGCACTACAGCGACAACAACCAGTTCTTGATCGCTCTGCAGTGCGAGGACGCGACGTATCTAGGCGTCGGCCTCGCCGTAGGCGATGCGCCAGGCGCGTATGAGCGGGAGCAGCAGGCGAGTCAGCGATCCGCTTCGGGTGATCAGGTCTTTGGTCGAGGCGCGGAGTGGTTCGCTGCGCGCGCTCCCACTGCTGAGGTACATGGCCGTCATGGAGGCGACGATGACCAGGTGGCGTTCGCCTTGGCGCAGAGATCGAGCCTTGCATAACGCTCGGTCAATCAGGCTGGCGAGTCGCTCAGCCGCATCGTGGCGCGATCCGTAGTAGCTCAGGTAGTTGTGGGCCCCGGTGCGAGCATCGTCAGCCTGGTCGATGTAGTTGTCCAACAACGAGCCTACGCTCCCGACCCAGATGTAGGCATCGACCGCCTGGTCGAGATCGTCAGGCGTGGTGCGCTCGTCGGCAGCAAGCGCGAGGGTGACGATCACTGTCAACAGCGAAGCGGCACCGGCGGCCAACTCCCACCACTCCAGGTCCTCCGTTGGGCCGAGATCGCTCGCTGCGAAGTGTCGAAGCAGTCGCGGCCGGTCGCGCGCGGCGGGACCGTGCTCGATGTCCATTACCTGCGCACGCCGGATCTGTTGGACGAGCAACGTGCGGGCAGCCGGGTATCCGGGAAGGCGAGCGCTCACCGATCGGCATGTGCTGGCCAGCGCGTCGAGGTATCCACCATCCGCCGGTGGCCACTCGCCGAAATACCCGGCCCAAGGGCGCTCGACGTCGATAACGGCAGCGAGAGTCCGGATGGTGCCCGCTGGCTCCATGGCCGTGGGGGCGCGGCCTGCGCGCTCGCCGGCATGGTCGTGGAAGTTGGCGAGGATCTGAAACGCAACGAGCAGCTGCACGAGCTCGCCGTGTCGCCGGGTCGGCAAGATCCAGAACAGTGCAGCCCCATCCAGCAGCGGGCGCTTGTCGCTGAGGGCCGCGAGAGCGTTGCTTCGCATCGAGGGGTCGGGGATGGCCAGGGCGCGGGCTTGCCACTGGCCGACCGTGGCGCGAACGAGTCGAAGGCCCCAAACGAGCTCCCGCGTAGCTGCGGAACCAAGAGCGCTCACCTGTGCGAGCGAGAGCGGCGCGGGATCTCGTTGGCGAGTCCTCGCCAGCACCGAGGCGAGCTTAGCCGCGCCAGGATGGTCGAACCCGGGCGACGAGATAGCCGGGCACGATCACTACCAGCAAGGACGCCCCCACAACGACCGCGACCGTTACGACAGCTACGTCTAGGCGCAGCGACTCGACCGCTGGGAAGCCGGTCACGACCTGTACGCCTTTCGTACCGAGAACCTGTCCGAGGAGCCCGAAGACTCCGCCTGCGACAGCGCCTGCGCCGAAGAGGACGCCGGTCTCGATCAGCAGCATCCGCCACATCATCCCTGTGCGAGGTCCATGGGCCTTGAGACTCGACACGACAGCGCGGTGCTGCCAGAGCAGCCCCGTCATGGCGGCCCCCATCGCCAAGACGGCGGCGATCAGGGTCAACGTTGTGATCTCTCGCAGGCGCGCCAGACCGGCGCGTGAGATCGCTCGCTGGCGGTCGCCTCTCTCGGTGCCTGTCTCTACGCGCAGCGGCGAGCGCGGGCCGAGCGCGTCGGCGACCTGTCGGCGGGCGGCGATCGCCGATGCGCCGGGGCGGACATGGAACTGGTAGGCGGCGATGGCCGTTGTGCCCCAGGCGCGCGCGAAGTCGTCGGCACTGAGGACGATCGCGCCGGCAGACCATCCGAGATTCGTGGTGATTGCCGTCAGCTTGAGCGTGACGGGGTGGGGTGTGTCGAGGGTGAAGCGCTGCCCAATATGGAGGTGAAGGTCCTTGGCCAGCGCGTGTGACATTGCGGCCGCGCCGCCCCGTCTGATCTCGTCCGCGGCTCGCGCATCGTTGCCCTTGAGAACCTGATGAGGTGGGATCGGGTTCTTAACGTCTTTGGGCTGGCCGATGATCCATGCCCGTTGCCCGGCGAGGTCAAGAAGCCCGGCGCGGTACAGGCTGACGCCTCGAACGTCGGGCAACCCTGCGAGGGCTGTTGTCGCGGTGGCAGGGAACGTTGCGGTCCCGATCGAGCTGCCCGCTCCACGCGGGGCAGCCCAGACATCTGCGGTCTCGGTGAGGCCGGTCGTCAGGTCGTCCAGACCGGCCTGGAGGTTGACCCGCGCGCCTTGCAGCGCGGTGGCGCCGAACACGGCGATCGCACCCGTCGCGGTGATCGCGAGTGCACGAGGTCGCCACCTGCGCGTCTTGAGGTGCTGGAGCGCCAGTTCGGTGGCATTCCAGGACATGGGGCCGCGCCGGTTCCACCACTCCAGGCCCGAGATCGTCGCCGAGAGCGCCGAGGGCAGCATGAGTACCAGCGAAGCGCCGAGGAGGACAAGCCCGACCATGACCGCGCCAGGGGCAAGCACGGTGATCGCCGTGGCACCGCCCAGACACGCTAGCCCGCTCAGCAGGATCGAGGCGTTGGGCCGCTGGCCTCGGCGGACGGCAGGCGCCGTCTCCCTTCGGCTGGCCGGGCGCACCCGATGCGGGATCGTGGCGACAACGACTTCTCGAAGCGGGGCGAGCACGCCAATCGTCGCGGCCAGCAGACCGCCAGCGCTGGCGATCACAACGCTCTGCCAGGTGACGATCCGCTGATCACCCACGGGAAACGCACCTGAGAGGAAGCTGACGTCCGAGGAGAACCCAGCCCGCGACAGCAGCTCTCCCGCCCCGAGACCCACGGCCGTGCCGAGCAGTCCGACCACCGCCGCGTCGACCAGCAAGGTCACCAGACGCGCCGACGGCCGGGCCCCGATCGCGCGTTGTTGCATCGCCATCTTGCGCCGGTCGCCGGCGGTGACGAGCAACGCGCAAGCCGCGAAGAGCCAACCGACGAGCGCACTGAGGACGCTGAAGGCCAGCGTCGCCTGATCGGTCGGCTTCGCCGCGTTGTCGAACAGGTGGCTCTCGTAGTTGGCAGGCCTGACGTCGACCCCACCAACCCCAGCCAGCCGTCGCAGTTCGCGGCTCGCCGTCGCGACCTGCCCAGGCTTGGCCTCAACAAGGATGCGACTGACCGTTGGCCCGCTGTGGGCGATGCGCTGGAGGTAGCGCAGCGGCAGCAGCGCGATCGACGTGTCCGCCAGCGATCCAACCTGCTCACGGCCGGCGACTACTGCCGGCACGGTGAGCCGTCGCCCGGCGATCTCCAACTGGACGTCATCACCGAACTTCGCGCCGATGCTTCGTGCCACCGGCGCGGTGATGACCAGCGTCTGCTGCCTCGCGGCATCAGCGCTGTTGAACCCCTGCAGCAGGTTTCCGCGCAGCCTGACGATGCGCGGGTCGGCACCGAAGAAGATCACGCCCCGATCGCCATGCGGGCCGACGAGGTTGCCGGGGACCTGCAGGACGGGGGCCGCCCGCTTGACGGCGCCAAGCGCGATCACCCGGTCATAGAGCTGTTCCCGCATCCCGACCCCGCCGCGGGAGAGGAGCTGGAGCTGGCTGTTTCCGACGAGGCCCTCGTTCAGGCTGCGGACCGGAGCAGACAGTGAGGTCGACGCGACGTTCGCGGCGTAGAGGAGCGCAACGCCGGAGGCGATTCCCAAGACGGCCATCAGCTCGGCCACCCACCGCCGGCGAAACCTGACGGCGTACAGCATCAAAACGCTTCCGAGCCGCGGTCGGCCCCGTGCGAGGGGCTCTAGACCGGCCATGCTCACGAGCGCGACCTCTGCTCCGTGGGGAGTTCGCGCAGCACTCCGTCCTGCAAGGCATACACCTTGTCGGCGTATTCCATAGCGTGTTCGTCATGGGTGACCAGCAGGGTCGCCATGCCCCGCTGATGGGTCGTTGCCCTGAGCAGCTCGAGGACCTGGTGGGTCCGCCGGCTATCGAGGTTGCCTGTCGGCTCGTCGGCGAGTACGACCCTGGGGTCCATCGACAGAGCACGAGCGATCATGACGCGCTGGCGCTCGCCCATCGACAGGGTCTCGGCGCGCTGTTCGAGCCGCTGCGAGAACCCCACGGCGTCGAGCAAGGACGCGGCGGCTCGCCGCGCCTCTCGAACCTTGCGCCCGGCGCAGATCAATTTGAACGCAGCGTTGTCGATGGCGGTCGCTCCATCGATGAGGTCGGACTCCTGTCCGACCCAGCCCAGCGCGTGCATCCGGTAGTCCGACGCCTCCCGGGACGAAAGCGAGGTCACGTCTACCCCGTCTACCAGGACGGCGCCATCGTCAGCCGTCTCGATTCCTGCTGCGATCCGCAGAAGCGTGCTCTTCCCCGAGCCCGACGGTCCGTATAGCGCCACGAGCACGCCTGAGTCGATCTGAAGGGACACGCCGTCAACTGCACGAACGACCTCATCTCCAACGGCGAAGTGCCTCCGAACGTCACGGAACTCCAGGACCGGCGCCGCAGGCGGCTGCGCCGCGTGAAGGCCAGTGTCGGTGGGCAGATCCGCGGCGTTTGACATCCGGAGGCGCTCAGCCCTCACGCTGGCCTGCGGTCGTGACACAGACGGCGTTTAGCGCCGAACCCGTCATCTTCGATCTTGGGTCTTTCGCATCGCTCGGCCACCGACACCACACTCCATTTTGGAGACGTGAGCATATCTGACGCAAAACCCGGATGTTTGCACGGGGGGCGCAGATCCGGGCCACTGCGGCAGCACGCCGGCACCCGTGGCAGCGCCTACGCCAGCACCCCCTGGGCAGCGCCTCCTCGAGAGCCGGCTGGTCACGAGGCAGAAGTTCCCTCCCGGACACTGAACGAGATATGCTCGTGTCTCTAAAGGGCCGGAAGTGTCGGAATCAACGCGTCTCACAGTGCTGGGCATGGTCAGGCGTCGCCCGCGGAGCTACGGGTACTCCCTCGTCGACGAGGTACAACGCTGGTCTGGCCCCGAAGGCGTCGTCCCAGCACCGCGAGCGGTGTACAAGGCGCTCGAAGTTCTGCGCCAAGGGCGCCTGATCGAACCGTTACGAGCCGCAAGCGATGGAGATGTCGGCGGTCCGAGCCGACGCCGCTACGTCGCTACGCCTGAGGGCGAGCGCCGCTATGAAGCATGGCTGCGCTGCCCACCCGAATCGTTCGCGGACCTGTTTCGTAGGTTGGTGACGGCCCGCGAAAGCGATTTGCCCGAGCTGGTGGAGCTCGTTATCACCGCCGAGCACCAGCTCATCGCACTGCATCGAGACCTGCGGGTACAAGAGGTCGGCCCGCTGGTTAAGGAACAGGCGCCGTGGGAGGTGGTCTGCGCAGCCGCTCTGGCTGCTGCCGAACGCAACGAAGTGGCATCGCGGGCGACCTTCCTGCGAGACCTGCGCCGGACCCTTGAGGATCTCCGGGAACGGCCCGACGCCGGAGCGGTGGCGCCGTGACGCCGCTCGTTCAGGTCCAGTCGGTCAGCCTCTCCTTCTGGCGCGGTCCGAGAGCAGTCGATGTGTTGCGGGAGGTGTCACTGGAGCTGCACGCCGGCGAGTTCGGTGGCATCTGGGGCCGGCGTGGCGCTGGCAAGACGACCCTCGCGAGGATCGTCGCGGGCGTCCAGGCCCCCGACCAGGGGCGCGTCCTCTTCGATGGTCATCTGGTGCGCGATCCGGATCGTGACGGCAAGTTGATGGCCCAGATCGGCCTGGCATCGCGTCGCGGACCCGACTTCGAGGACATGGACGCATTGACGTGGATCATGTCGACGCTCGTTCACCTCGGCCCATGGCGGACTGCCCAGCGTCGCGCTCGTGCAGCCCTCGATCGCGTCGGCATCGGGGATCTCGCCTCGATGCCTTGGGAGCACATGTCAGACGGGGAGCGCATGCTCGCCGCGATCGCCCAAGCGATTGCGCGTGGCCCGCGGCTCATCATCGTCGACGACCCCGTGGCTGGATTCGGGGACCGCGACCGAGCCGAGGTCATGGACCTGCTTCGCGACATCGCCGCGGACGGCGTCGCGGTACTGATGACGGCCGCCGAGCTCTCCGAGCTTCACGGAGCAGACCAAGTCTGGGCGCTGGACAGAGGACGCCTCGACGGCCCGCCGCCTCGGCCGTTAGGCGCAGTCGTGCAGCTGCGAGCCTCCGACGGCAGCTGACACTTTCGCGGCTAGACGTTCCGTCGTGTAAAGCGCTCACGACTAGTCACTACTGCCCCGAGCAGTAGTGCCGGTGGCACTAGTTGCCGCAATGGGTCCGACATATCGTGGCTGGCCGATGGCGTCCTGCGCTCACACCCCTTCTCGCCGCCGCAGCTGAATGGACCACTTCGCGACCAGTCCCCAGCGAAGCCGCAACGGCGTCGCTCGCCGCACCTGGGCAGCATCCTTCCCTGGGAGACACGGACACCAGGCCGGGGCGGGCGACGTCCCGGGGTCGCAAGGTGCCTGACCGATCCGATGCCTGCCGCGACGCCGAGGTCGCGCATCTCGCCGACCGTCAAGCGCAGCGCGAGGTGCGCGAGAAAGCGCTGCTCGAAGAAGCGGTCGTCGCCGGGCTCGAGGCGATGAGCGCGGTGACCGGTGAAAGCATCGACGTGCGCGTGCTCGTCGTAGCGATGTTCGGCGACCCATTCGCCGGCGATGACGAACATCCTGAGGGAGGACGGAGCGTGCCTATCAGGGCAAGCTTCGCCAGCCTCGATGCCGCGAGGCCGACCACCGACGCTCAGAAGCGCTATCTCGCGCTAGAAGGCATCAGATCCGCATCGTTCGGACTCTTCCGTGAGATCAACCTGGGCCTCGCGCTCGCGGACGCCTTGGAGGATTTGGCGGCCCGTGCTGAAGCCGGCGACGAGGAAGCGCGCAAACAGCACTCCATCATCCTCGACGCGGTTAAGCGCGAAGAAGCAGACGGCGCGGCCGCCGACCTCCAAGACCCAGCGCGTCACACGGACGAGCCGGGCGACCTCAGCGGTTGACCCCTCGACCGTCCCATCAACCGGAGATCCAAAATTGAGTAACACCGAGAAACAACGCCACCGGCGTAGGACCCTGCGCCACCACCCCACCCGGGAGCGGATCGTCGACGCCTTGCGCAGCGCGGGCGTACCGCTCAGCCCAGCGCGCCTGAGCGAAGTGACGGGCGAGACGCTAGGAGCGACCGCCTACCACGTACGCACGCTGCGCGATGCCGGGATCGTCGTGATGGCCGACGAAGGACGCGTCCGAGGTGCGGTGGAGCACTTCTACGCCTTAGCCGCGGACGAAGACGCCACCGCCGACTGGAACGACCCAGTTGCGAAGCTTCAGGCGGCCTGCGATGCGCTGACGCTGCCAAATCCTCGGGGCGGCCTTCCATCACCGGCCAGCTTGGACGAGCACGCCCGCGACGAGCTCGTGGCCCTTCTCGACAAGATCCGTCCCAAGGTCCACAAGATCGTGAGCGACGCGGCGAACCGCCACACCGCACCCAAGGCCTAGCGGCCGGATCGCGGTCACGATTCGCATCGCGCGGAGCCGTGGTGGTTCAGGGGGTTTCGCCCGATTACCTCGCGAACAGTAAGCGATGTGGTCCATTTATCGGTCGGCGCGCCCTGCTGGACGATTCGTAGCACCACCTCGGCCTGTGAGGCCTCTAACGGAGCTAGTCCGACCGGCGCCACAGCGACGAAGAGCCAGGGGCGGCGGACTCTTCGCGTCAGACCCCTCAAGTGCCGCGGAACGGCGAGAAGGCCCCAGTGACTTTGACAGCCTGTCGATGCTCGGCATCCTTTTGGGGATCGCCGCACGCTGCAACAGATGCTTCGCAGTGGGCTTCGCCCTCGGCCAGGCGATGAGGAATGAGAGCGCCTTCCGATCGGCGACGGACGGCGTCGTCCTGCCGTTTGCGATCGGTCCATCTACTTTCCGAAGCCGTAGACAGCTCTCACCCCCAAAGGTCCCCCGGACGCGGGAGTGAACAAGCCCCGTCGGGTCCATAACGTCCTCCCTTCCCTGCAGGGCAGCGGCGCCTGATTGGGGCGGGCATCGACGCCTGCCCATGCCTCCACGGCAGCACGCTGCGCCCGAACGATGTCGGCTCCCGACCACCAGCCCGCCGCACGACAGGCCGGCGAGCGCCTGGGTGCTCAGTCCGCCGAGTGATCAGCGCCCTCAACCGCCTCACCGGGCTGTCACGCGGCGATGACTGCCGGCGACGCTCCCCCGACAGCGGGAGTGCTGACCCTGACGCGGTCAGCGACCCTCAACGTCATAGGGTTCTCCCCCCACAGTCGGGACGGCCGGATTCGAACCGGCGACCCCCTGCTCCCAAAGCAGGTGCGCTACCAGGCTGCGCCACGTCCCGTCGTGGCGAGTCTAGTGATCGCACCTCGCCGCTCGACGCGGCCGGTGTGCCACCCGGCATCCCGCCGCTTGGGGAGGGTGGACGCGTTGGCAGGTCTGGCCGCTGACAGTGAGTAGGACAAACGTCCAGAACCGCCCTGGACGGCGACATAACGCGGCATCCGCGGCCGACAACAGGAGGGAGGCCGCGGCACGAAGCAGCGCAGCACCGCCGCCCTCGCTGACTCCCTCCTCCGACCCACCCTGAGCCGCCATGCGCCGACTCCGATTCCTGCTGCCCGCACTCGCCCTCGCGGCGATCCTGCCGGCCCTCCCCGCCACGTCGTCCGCGGCGAGCGCCTGCCGCGGCGCGAACCTGACGCCGTCCGCCGCGCACGCCGCCCAGGTGCGCCAGGCGACGCTCTGCCTGCTCAACCGCCAGCGCGCGGGCCACGGCCTGCCGCGCCTGCGCGAGCACCGGTCGCTGAGCCACGCCGCGCGGCGCTACGCGCACCTGATGGTCGCCGAGCGCTTCTTCGACCACGTCTCCCCCGCCGGCTCCACGATGGCCCAGCGGATCAAGCGCACGAACTACCTGCGCGGCTCGCGCGGGTGGTCGCTGGGCGAGAACATCGCCTGGGGCTCGGGCGGCTCCGCGACGCCCGCCCGGATCGTCAACGCCTGGATGCACTCCGCCGGCCACCGCCGCAACATCCTGGACCGCTCCTTCCGCGAGATCGGGATCGGGATCGCCCTCGGCGCGCCCAACGGCCGCTCCGGCGCGACCTACGTCAACGAGTTCGGGCGCCGCGGCTAGGTAGATTCGTCGGCCATGGCCGACGTCCAAGCCTTCCGCGCCCTCCGCTACGACCTCGGCGTCGTCGGCTCCCTGCAGTCGGTGATCGCCCCGCCCTACGACGTCATCGACCCCGAGCAGCGGGCCGCGCTGGCCACCCGGTCGCCGCACAACGTCGTCAACATCGACCTGCCGCAGGCGCCGCTCGGGGGCGACGCCTACGAGGAGGCCGCGCGCCTGCTCGACCTCTGGAAGCGCCAGGGCGCCGTCGTCCGCGACGCCGAGCCCGCCGTCTGGGCGCTGCAGCAGGACTACGTCGGCCCCGACGGCCGGCCGCTCACGCGGCGCGGGATCTTCGCGCGCGTGCGCGTCGAGGAGTACGGCCCCGGCAAGATCCGGCCGCACGAGCGCACGCATCCCGGCCCCAAGGAGGACCGGCTGCGGCTCACGCGCGCGACGCAGGCCAACCTGTCGCCGATCTTCAGCCTCTACGACGACCCGGCCAACGCGGCCTGGGGCGCGGTCGCGCCGTTCACCGCCGAGGACCCGTGGGGCACCGCGACCGACGCCGACGGCACGCTGAACAAGCTCTGGCGCATCAGCGACGGCGCCGCGATCGCGCGGGTCAGGATGGCGCTCGGCGAGACCGAGCTGCTGATCGCCGACGGCCACCACCGCTACGAGACCGCGCGCGTCTACGCCGAGGAGATCGGCGGCGAGGGCGACCACCGCTATGTGCTGATGTGTCTCGTCGCGCTGCAGGACCCGGGGCTGACGATCTTCCCGACGCACCGGCTGCTGAACAAGGTCAAGGCGCCGGAGATCCAGCAGAAGCTCGGCCGGTACCTGCGCGAGCACTTCGCGATCACGCCGATCGACACGTCCGCGCTGCGCCCGCCCGACGACCCGTCCGCGTCGACGCCGCTGACCATGGGCTACCTGGACTCCTTCCACCAGCAGCCCTACCGCCTCGTGCTCAAGGACCAGGCGCTGGCCGACGCGGCGCTCGCCGACTACCCCGAGCCCTACCGTCACCTCGACACCGCCGTCCTCGAGGCCCTGATCTTCAAGGGCGTGCTCGGGATGACCGAGGACGACATCGCCCACCTCGACGGCCTCGGCTACTCGCGCACCGACGACGAAGCCCTGCAGCTCGTGCAGTCCAAGGAGTACGACTGCGCGTTCTTCCTGCGCGGCAGCCCGGTCAAGCAGGTCCAGGAGATCGCGGCGGCGGGCGTCAACATGCCGCCCAAGTCCACGTTCTTCTACCCCAAGGTGCCAACTGGACTGATGTTCAACCCGCTGGCGTGAAGCGTTTGCCATCATCGATGCCATGAAGGCCACCGCGACGCGATCGGGCAGCCTGCGCCAGGCGATCCGCATCCGCGACCACCACCTCACCATCGACGAGCCCACGGACAAGGGTGGCGAGGACCAGGGCCCCAGCCCGCAGGAGATGCTCGCCGCCTCGCTGGCCGCGTGCACGGCGATCACGATGGAGATGTACGCCAAGCGCAAGGGCTGGGACGTCGGCGACGTCGAGGTCGCCTGCGACTACACGCCCGCCGAGCGCGGCTGTCCCACCCGCTTCAACCTCGTCATGCGCTTCCCGGACTCGATGAGCGACGAGCAGGTCGAGCGCCTGCGCGTCATCGCCGCCAAGTGCCCCGTCCACCGCACGCTCGAGGGCGAGGTGATGTTCGACGAGCGGGTCGAGCGGGTCACCCTCGCGCGCTAGCACGACCGGGCGCACCCACCTGCGCGAGCTGCTCGACGGCGTCCTCCTCGACCCGGTCGAGGCGGCCGCGCTCGACGTCCACGGCCGCACCGACGCGGCCGTGCTCGTCCCGCTGTTCCTCGACGCCGGCGGCGCCCCGTCCGTCGTCCTCACCCGCCGGCGCGACGACCTGCGCCGCCATCCCGGCGAGATCTCGTTCCCCGGCGGCCGCCAGGATCCGGAGGACGCCGACCTCTGCGCGACCGCGCTGCGCGAGGCCCACGAGGAGATCGGCCTGGCGCCCGACGGCGTCGAGCTGGTCGGCGCGCTGCAGCCGACGCCAACGATCGCCACCGGCTACGCCGTCTACCCCTTCGTCGGGCTGATCGAGCCCGGCCAGACCTGGCTGCCCGCCGAGGCCGAGGTCGCCGAGGTGCTCGAGCTGACGCTCGCCGAGCTGCAGGACGGCTACTGCCGCCGGCGCCTGATGCGCCGCGGCGTGCCGTTCCGGACCGACACCTACGTGGTCGGCGACCACCTCGTGTGGGGCGCGACGGCGCGGATGCTCGCCGACCTCTTCGAGCGGCTGGCGCGCGCGGCGCCATGACGATCCCCGTCGTCCTGGACTGCGATCCCGGCCACGACGACATGGTCGCGATCCTGCTCGCGGCCGGGTCGCCCGCGCTGGACCTGCGGGCGATCACGACCGTCGGCGGCAACGGCCGGCTGCAGCAGACGACGCGCAACGCGCTGCTGACGTGCACGCATGCGGGGATCCGCGACGTCCCGGTCGCCGCGGGCTGCGCCGGGCCGCTGCTCGGCGACCTCGACACGGCGGGCGCGGTCCACGGCGAGTCCGGGATGGACGGCGCCGACCTCGGCGAGCCGACGGTCGCGGTCGACCCGCGCCACGGCGTCGACCTCCTGGCCGACGTGCTGCGCGCGACGACGCAGCCGGTGACGATCATCCCGACCGGCCCGCTGACCAATGTCGCGATGCTGCTGCGCCGGCACCCCGAGCTGCGCGCCGCGATCGGCGAGATCGTCCTGATGGGCGGCTCGATCGCGACCGGCAACTGGCGGCCGCTGGCCGAGTTCAACATCTGGGTCGACCCCGAGGCCGCGCACGTCGTCTTCACCAGCGGCCTGCCGGTGACGATGTGCGGGCTGGACGTCACCCACCAGGCGCTGGCGACCGAGGACGTGCTCGCCGACCTGCGCGCGATCGGCTCGCCGCTGGCCACGCTGGTCGTCGACCTGCTCGGCTTCTTCGCCGACCGCTACAAGTCGCTCTGGGGCTTTCCCGCCGCGCCGGTCCACGACCCGGTCGCGGTCGCCCGCGTGATCGACCCGGCGATCGTCGGCTGCGTCGACGCGCACGTCGCGATCGAGCTGCACGGGACCCACACGCGCGGCGCGACCGTGGTCGACCGCTTCGGCGTCACCGGCCAGGAGCCCAACGCGCAGGTCGCGCTGCAGCTCGACCACGGCGCCTTCTGGGCGCTGGTCATCGACGCGGTCCGGACGCTCAGCCGCGGCGCGGGCTGAGCGCGGCGGGCGACCGTCAGCGGCGGATCCCAGGGCGCCCCTAGCGCCCCCGCGGCGCCGCGAGCACGCCGTCGATCCGCGCCAGGACCGCCTCGACCCAGGCGCTCTCGTCGTCGCGCGAGACGTCGAGGATCGCGTGCGGGATCTCGTTGTACTCCGCCATCCGCGCGACCACCGCGGCGCCCTCCGGCGTGCCCTCGTAGACCATGCCGCGCACGGTCGTGTCGATCGTGCGCTCCATCATCATCGTCAGCCGCGAGCCGTGCAGGTCGCCGGCGGGCGCGCGGCCCATCAGCCACAGCAGGACGGTGACGTTGTCGAGGCCGTAGCGCAGCGAGCCGATGCGGTCGGGGTCGCCGATGTAGCACTCGCCGCCGGCCGCCTCGATCTCGGGCCGGAAGGCCTCGTGGCGGGTGACGAAGCGGACGGCGTGGCCGTCGGCGCTGAGCACGCGGGTCAGGGCGAGGCCGGGCCGGCCGCCGCCGACCAGCAGCGCCCTCACGCGCCACCCTCGCGCCGCGGCGCGCGCTCGCCCAGGATGGTGGCGCGGTACTCCTCGACGGTGATCTCCGCCAGCCCCTTGGCGCGGCGGCGGGCGTTCTTGGCGTCCAGCATCTGGACGACCTCCAGTTCTGCGAGGTGGTCCTCGCGACGCTTGATGGTCTCGGCGAGGTCGGCGCCGACGCGGGCGCGGACCGCCTCCTCGGTGAGCTCGGCCTCGCCCCGCCGCCGGCGCCGCGCGTTGGCCGCCTCGAGCATCTGGTCGAGGTCGTCGATCTCGTTCTGGATCTCGGTCTCGGCCGAGCGGGTCGGCCGCCAGTCGAGGGTCTCCCGGCCCGAGCGCGGGTGGAAGAGGCCGAGCAGCAGCAGGCCGGCGAGCATCCCGCCGACGATGCCGAGCATGATCACGGCGAAGGGGTCCACGGGCGGCGAGTCTACGCCGGTACGGTCTGCGCCATGGACTTCAGCCTGACCGACGAGCAGGAGCTGATCCGGCGCACCGCGCGGGAGTTCACCGACCGCGAGGTGATCCCGGCGGCCAAGCAGAACTCGCGCGACCACCGCTTCGACACCGACCTGGTGCGCAAGATCGCCGACCAGGGCTACCTCGGCGCGATCGTCCCGCGCGAGTACGGCGGCGCCGGGCTGGACTACCGGACCTACGGGCTCGTCGTCGAGGAGGTCGGGCGCGGCGACAGCTCGATGCGCACCGTGATCTCGGTCCAGACGTCGCTGGTCTGCTCCACGATCCTGAAGTTCGGGACCGAGGAGCAGAAGCGCAGGTACCTGCCGGCGCTGTGCTCCGGCGAGTTGTTGGGGTGCTTCGGGCTGACCGAGCCCGACACCGGCTCCGACGCCGCCAACCAGAAGACGCGGGCGACGAAGATCGACGGCGGCTGGCGCCTCAACGGGTCCAAGATGTGGATCTCGCTGGGCAACCACGCCGGCCTGGCGCTCGTCTTCGCGCAGACCGATCCGGCGCTGAAGCACAAGGGCCTCGCCTGCTTCCTGGTCGACACCGACCAGGACGGCTTCCGCCCCACGCTGATCGAGCACAAGATGGGGCTGCACGGATCGGACACCGCGGAGATCGCGCTCGACGACGTCTTCGCGCCCGACGACGCCGTGCTCGGCGAGGTCGGCCAGGGCTTCCGCGTCGCGATGACCGCGCTGGACTCCGGGCGCTACTCGGTGGCCGCCGGCTGCGTGGGCGTCTGCCAGGGCTGTCTGGAGGAGTCCGTGAAGTACTCGACGCAGCGCGAGCAGTTCGCGCGCCCGATCGCCTCCTTCCAGCTCGTGCAGGCGATGATCGCCGAGATGCGCGTGCGCACCGACGCGGCGCGCCTGCTCGTGTGGCGCGCGGGCTGGATGAAGGACGAGGGGCTGCCCAACACGACCGAGACGTCGATCGCCAAGCTGTACGCCTCGGAGTCCGCCGTGTGGTGCGCCAACGAGGCGATCCAGCTGCACGGCGGCGCGGGCTACGCCGACGACCACCCAGTCGAGCGCCACTTCCGCGACGTCCGCGTGACGACGCTCTACGAGGGCACGTCGCAGATCCAAAAGCTCATCATCGGCCGGGCCGAGACGGGCATCAACGCGCTGATCCCGTCGTGAGGCCGGGCGGTCAGGGGCCGGGGCGGCGCGGCGCGCGGCGGGCTGTCACGCTGCGGCCATGAGCGCACCGCAGGTCATCGGCGTCGTCGGCGCCGGCACGATGGGATCGGGGATCGCCCAGCTCGCGGCCCAGAGCGGCGCGCGGACGCTGCTGTTCGACCCGGTCGAGGG
>JAOPZD010000227.1 GCA_025964295.1 Conexibacter sp. | reverse complement strand
TCATAGGGCGGGGCGATCACCGACTCGAGGGAGCCGACGACGCCGAGGTCGTAGCGGAGGGCGCGGAAGGCTTGGACGTCTGCCATGGGCCCGCGACACTAGCGCCGCGGGCCGCGCGCGCGGTCCTGGCGGTGCCGCGCGCGAATCCGTGTGCCGGGTCACGAGCACTAGACTCGGCTGATCGGGGCGTGGCGCAGCCTGGTAGCGCACCTGCTTTGGGAGCAGGGGGTCGCCGGTTCAAATCCGGCCGCCCCGACTTACGAACTACCTGCAGAACCGACCTCTGGGCCGCCGCCGGACGGCCCGTCCTGAGGCTCGGTCCACCAGATCGGTCCACTGCATCGGTTCAAGAAGCCTCGAAGTGGTCGGCGTGAGCCCAGCCGACCGCGGCCTGCGCGTCAAGAACTCGCTCGTCGCTGCGCCACGTGGTGCCAAATGAAGGCCGAAGACGTCGCCGCGCTGCTCGCGGTAGGACGGAGCACGTCTACGAGTTGAGCAGACGTGCGAGCGATCCGCTCCCGTCTGTGCGGATAGGGCGGAGCAAGCGCTTTGAGCTCACTGCGGTGTCACAGTGGGTCGCGGCTCACGCCACGCGGTGACGGGACGCGTCGGACGGTTCCGAACAAGCGGCGATACGTCATCGGTTGCGCCAATGTCGAGGCCTGCCAGCCCTCCGACGTCGTCAGCGCCTCGACCGCCTGCGCCGCCTTCTCGCGATCCGCCTCGCGCCGGGCCTGCCGCTCGGCTTCGGTGAGCGTCTTGGTGGGCACGGGAGCCTCCTCTTCCGAGGTCCCGCCCGGTGCGGGCAGGCCGTCGATGAACGCGTTGCCGGTCAGGCCGTTGACGTCCTTGTAGAGGCTGTAGTCCATGGAGACCTCCGACCGATGGCGAGCGCTAGCCCTTGGTGACCTTCGGCGCCGGGGACGGTGGCGGCGGCGGGATGTTGACGCCGGTGGGCTGGTTGGTGCTGTTGGGGTTGAAGCAGCTGTCGAACTCGAAGACGGGGTTGTCGACGTCGTTGCCGTGCTTGTCGGTGATGGTGATCAACCCCACCAACTTGGATGGTCCGCCGGCGGTGTAGCAGTCGTTGCTGTGGACGTTGAGCTCGAACTTGCCGCTGCCGTCGGGGAGCGGGACGTTGGGGTCGTTCCAGCGCATGACGCAGATCCAGTCGGCGCCGGGTCCATGGTCTGGTGCCTTGGGGCCGCCCTTGTCGCACTGGGCCTGGGCGTGCAGCGACGCGACGGTGATGCCCTTGTGGCCTAGGAGTTGGGCCTGTTGGACGTAGAGGTTGGAGAACGTCTGGGGGAGATTGCGCTCCAGGCGGGCGCGGGTGACGTCGCTGCTGCCGCAGGCGCTGAGCGCGAGGAGCGCGACGGCGGCGGCGACGAGGACGGCGAGGCGCGGGAGCGCGCGTCGGATCGAGGTGGTGTTCATGGTGTTCAGCCTCCGGTGATGTCGCGGCGTCGCAGGGAGACGAAGGCGATCGTCAGGGTGACCAGGCTCCAGATCGCGCTGACGATCAGGCCGGTCGTGAGGGGGGAGTAGAAGCGGTCCTGGGCCAGCAGGCCGTGCCAGGATTCGAACGGCGTGGTGAGCAGCAGCGGGCGGATGGCCTCGACGCCGCCGAGGCTGCCGACCAACTGCATGACCATCCCGAGCACGACCGGCGCGGCGATGCCGAAGGCGGGGTTCTTGGTGCGGATCGAGAGCAGGATCGCCAGGCAGGTGAAGCCGATCATCGGCGCCAGCGCGGTGGCCCAGCTCGCGATGACCAGCCGCGCCGCGGTGCCCGACGGGATGACCTGGCCGGTCAGGCCGGTGAGGTCCTGGTGGCCGACGATCAGGACGCTGCTGATGATCGTGCTGGCGGCGAGGACGACGAGCACGAGGATCGCGAAGGTCAGCGCGGTGATGGTCTTGGCCCAGAAGAGCTGAGCGCGGCTCGCTGAGCGGGTGAGCACGGTCTTCCAGGTGCCGTGCTGGTCTTCGCTGGCGAAGATGTCGCCGGCGACCAGCGCGGTGAGGAGCGGCAGGACCCATTGGGCGGCGAAGCCGAGGATCAGCAGCGTGACGGCGTAGCCGCTGTGGTGGATGTAGCGGCCGAAGAGCGAGTCCTTGGGCGGGCGGCCCTGGCCGTTGATGACCACGACGATCAGGATCGGCGCCACGAGGCAGACCAGCAGCGTCCAGCGCCCGCGCGCCTGGGCGGCGAGCTTGCTCATCTCCCAGCGGGTGGCGTCCAGCAGCGACGGGTGACGGCGCGCGCTGCGCTCGCGTGAGACGAGCGGCTCGGTCTCGGTGAGCGGGGTGCTCATCGCCGTGCTCCGGCCGGGGTGAGGTCGACGGGCACGACGCCGGGAGCCGACTCGGTCAACATGAAGAACAAGGCCTCCAACGGGGCTTCGGTGAGGGCGAGGCCGCGGAGAGCCAGACCGCCGCCGACGATCGTCTTGATGTAGGCGTCGATCTCAGCCTGGCGACCGTAGGCGATCAAGCCTCCGTCTTCTGCGGCCTCGACCCGGAGGTCGCGGTGGCGCTCCTCGGCGAGCATCAGCGCCCTGGCGTTGTCGTCGGTGCTGACGCGATAGCCCTGCTCGGGAGCCTGTTCGCGCAGCTCGGTCAGGCCGCCGTGGTAGACGACCGCGCCGCTGCGCATGATCGTGACGTTGTCGCAGATCTCCTCGACCTCGGCCATGTCGTGCGAGCTGAGCAGGACGGTCAACCCGCTGGCGGCCAGGCGCTTTACCAGCGCGCGCATGTCGCGGATGCCGGCGGGGTCCAGGCCGTTGGCGGGCTCGTCGAGGACGAGCAGCTGGGGGTCGCGCAGCAGGCTGGCCGCGACGCCGAGGCGCTGGCGCATGCCGAACGAGTAGCCGCCGACCTTGTCGTCGGCGCGGTCGACGAGGTCGACGATCTCGAGGACCTGCTCGAGGCGGCCCTCGTCGGCGCCGCCGTCCAGCCGTGCCAGCCCGGCGAGGTTCTTCCGGCCGCTGAGATAGGGATAGAACTTCGGGCTCTCGATGAACCCGGCCACGCCGTCGAGCGTGCGGGTGCCGGCCTCGTGCCATGTCTGCCCGAAGACCTTCAGCGTCCCGGCATCCGGGCGGATGAGGCCGAAGAGCATCCGTAGCAACGTGGTCTTGCCGGCTCCGTTGGGCCCGAGCACGCCATAGACCTCGCCCTGGGCGACCTGCAAGGTGATGGCGTCGACGGCGGTCAGCTCGCCGAAGCGTTTGGTCACGCCGACGGCATCGACGGCAAGGACTTGGCTCATGGCCGGGCACCGTCGCAGCGCTTCGTGAAGCAATCGTGAAGCGAGGAAATCCGGTCAGGTGCGCCAGAATGGGGCGGTGCGCGTGCTGGTCATCGAGGACGACGAACGGCTGGCCGACGTCCTCGCCCGCGGGCTGGCCGACGCCGGGCACGACGTCGTCGTCCGGCACACCGGGCCCGACGGCCTGGACGCGGCGATGGCCGACGACTACGACGCACTCGTACTTGACTGGATGCTGCCCGGCCAGGACGGGCCGGCGGTCTGCCGGGAGCTGCGCGCGCGCGGCAACCACACCGCGGTGCTGATGCTCACCGCGCGCCACGACGTCGCCGATCGCGTCGGCGGGCTGGACGCGGGCGCCGACGACTACCTCACCAAGCCGTTCGCGCTCGACGAGCTCCTGGCGCGGCTGCGCGTCTTCGCGCGGCGCCGCGGCGAGCACGGCGTGCTGATCGTCGGCGACCTGGTGATCGACCGCGAGCGCCGCACCGTCGCGCGCGGCGACGTCCCGGTCGACGTCACGGCCCGCGAGTTCGACCTCCTCACCCTGCTCGCCGAGCGCGCCGGCCGGGTCGTGACGCGCGTGGCGATCCTCGACGAGGTCTGGGACGGCGAGACGGATCTGCGCAGCAACGCGATCGACGTGCACGTCGCCAAGCTGCGCGCCAAGGTCGACCGCCCGTTCGGCCGCGAGAGCATCCAGACGGTACGCGGCGTCGGATTCCGGCTCCTCGATGAGCCGGCCGGCTGACCGTGCACGTTCGTCGCCTCCCGCTCCGGGCCCGCCTGGTCGCGGGCTTCGTGATCGCGATGCTCGTCGTGCTCGTGGCCGCGGGCGGCTTCGTGTGGTGGCGCGTGCAGGTCGCCCTCGACCACCGGCTCGATCAGGACCTCGCCAGCCAGACCAGCGACCTGCAGCAGGTGGCGCGTCGCTCGCCGCCCGCGCCGGCGCTGGCCTCGCTACGCGACCAAGGACGCCTGGGGCAGCTGCTCGACGCTCGCGGTCAGATCCTTGCGTCCGGCCCGGGGATCGTCGGCGGTCGCCCGCTGCTGACGCCGGCGCAGGCGCGGCAGGCGACCAGTGAGCGCGTCGAGACCGGGCGCGGATACCTGTTCTCCCCGCGCAGGCGCCACCTGCGGATCCTCGCGGTCCCGGTCGGCGGAGCAGGGCCCGCGCGGGTCGCGGTCTCGGCCGTCCGGCTCGACCAGCGCGACGAGGCCCTGCGCGAGTTGCTCGCGCAGCTGGCGATCGCCAACCTGCTCGCGCTCGCGCTGGCGTCCTTCGTCGGGTATCGCCTCGCACGGGCGGCGCTGGATCCCGTCGAGCGCTACCGCGCCCAGGCCGAGCAGATCACCGAAGGCGCCACGGGCGTGCGGCTCGACGTGCCCGCCGGCCCGGCCGACGAGATCACCCGCCTCGGCACGACGTTGAACGCCATGCTCGACGCCCAGCAGCGCGCCGCCGACCGCCAAGAGCAGTTCATCCACGACGCCAGCCACGAGCTCCGCAAGCCGCAGACCACGCTGGCCGCCGAGATCGACCTGGCCCTGCGCAAGCCACGAACCGCCGACGAGTACGAGCGCACGCTGCGCCGCCTGGCCATCGACAACCAACAGCTCATCGACCTCGCCGAGACCCTGCTCGCACTCGGAGCACTAGGCAGCGCCGCGCCCGCCGCACGCGACATCGCAGTCGCCGACCTGCTCAACACCGCCGCACGCCGGGCCCGCAGCCAGCTCGGCGCCGACGAATCCCGAGCCGTCGTCGTCCACGCTCCCAGCGGCCTGACCGTCCACGCCGACGGCCCGCTGCTGGACCGCGCGCTGGGCAACCTGGTGGACAACGCCGTGCGCTATGGCGACGGCGCCATCACCCTCGCTGCCCATGGCACCGACGACGCGATCGTGCTCGCCGTCTCCGACGAAGGCCCGGGCATTCCCGCGGACTTCCTGAAGCACGCCGCCGAACGCTTCCGCCGGGACGAGGCCTCACGCACCGGCCCCGGCGCGGGACTCGGCCTCGCGCTCGTCGATGCGATCACCACCGCCCACGCCGGCCAGCTGCGCATCTGCGCCCCCGGCCACCACCACCGACGACCGACCACGTCGCCGGACCTGGCCGCCGTGCCCTGTGAGCACCCGGAGAGCGGAACCACCCTGACGCTGCTGTGGCCCGTCGCGCAGCGATGA
>JAOPZD010000405.1 GCA_025964295.1 Conexibacter sp. | reverse complement strand
TCGCCGACCTCGTCGCCCGCGGCTCGGCGCAGCTCATCCGCCCCGGCGGCCGCGTCGACGTCCTGGTGACCCGCGAGCGCGGCGACGGCAGCGGCGCGACCACCGTCGCGCTGGAGGACGCCGAGGTCCTGGCCGCGCGCCCCGCCCCGAACGGCGACGACGCCGGAGACGGCCACGTCGCCCTGTCGCTCCGCGTCACCCTCCGCCAGGCCGTCTACCTCGCCGCCGCGCAGTCCTTCGCGCGCGAGCTGCGCGTCCTCCCGCGCGCCGCCGGCGACCGCCGCCACGGTCACGCGGGCCTCTCGATCGGCTCGGATCTGCGATGAGCGCGTCAGCCGGCGGACCTCCCGAGACCCTCGGCCACCCGTCCAGCACGGGGTCCCCACCTCAAGGGTTCCTCAGCATGACCGATACCCCGGGCCGAGGCTCTCTCATGCTGCGAATCCTTCGTTCCCTTTCTCTCGCCCTCGCGGTCGCCGGTGTTCTGGCCCCCGCGGCTGCCAACGCGACGCCGGTCAGCGCCGCGAAGTCGAAGCAGGCTTCGTCCAAGAAGAAGGCGACGAAGAAGTCGTCGAAGAAGTCCACCAAGAAGAAGAAGTCTTCGAAGAAGTCCTCGAAGGCGACCTACCCGTCGGTGAGCAAGGTCTCGCCGCTGAAGGTCGGCATCGGCGACAAGCTCGTCATCAAGGGCAAGACGTTCAAGTCCGGCAAGGGCAAGAACTACATCGTCTTCAAGCGCGACGGCGGTCGCGCCCTGTTCGTCAAGGCCGACAAGGCCACGTCGAAGCAGATCACCGTCACGGTGCCCTCCAAGCTGCTGACGTTCTTCACCCAGAAGAGCGGCGCGCCGGTGGCCACCCGCTTCCGCCTTCGGGTCATGGCGACCCGCCTCGCCAAGACCTACACCAAGAACTCGCAGTCGCCGATGATCACCCCGGTCGCCGGCACGGCCGCCGGCGCGGCCAACGACTGCGACGGCGACGGCGTCCTCAACGCCAAGGACACCGACGACGACAACGACCTCCTCTCCGACACCGAGGAGGCCAAGGTCGGCACCGACGCCTGCAAGCGCGACACCGACGGCGACGGCATGTCCGACGGCTGGGAGGTCCAGTCGGCCAAGGATCGCAACGGCGGCGTCTACCCCAAGGCCAAGCCGAGCCCGAACCCGCTCGATCCCAAGGACGCGGCCGTCGACGCCGATGGCGACGGCCTCACCAACCTCGAGGAGTACGCCGCCTGGTCGACGTACGGCGGCAACAAGATCCCGCTGTCCTACAGCGGCGGCAACGCCTCCTCGGCCGGCCGCTTCGTGCCCGGCCCCGACACCGCCTACATGGATCGCGACGGCAACCGCTGGCTGTCGGATCTCGAGCGCGACGCCGACGGCGACGGCATCCCGAACATGGACGAGAACCGCGGCGACCTCGCGGGCACGACGATCGAGGAGTCGCGCACTGTCACGAGCCAGTCGGACTCCGACCCGGGTTTCTACGACTACGGCATCTTCACCCCGAGCTACCTCGTCGACGCCGAGACGGCGACCAAGCAGGAGCCGCTGCGCTGCGGTGGCATCAACCAGGTGCCCTTCTACTGCACCGACCGCATCACGGGCGGCGAGGCGGGCATCCTGAACGTCCAGAAGGTCGACTCGCTGGAGTGGCTCTCGCCCGACTCCGACGGCGACGGCATCAACGACGCGCAGGACGACGTCGACCACGACGGCATCGACAACATGACGGAGTACAAGTACATGATGTCGGTGCCCTTCCGCCGGCGCCAGTTCGCGCCGCTGGACGCCTGCGTCCCGAGCTACGACAACGCGGCGTGCCTGCTGGGCTCGTCGGACATCGACCAGGACGGCATCCCCAACGCCTCCGACACCGATGACGACGGCGACGGCCTCCCCGACACGCTGGAGAACCAGTACAACACCAACCCGCTGGCGTGGGACACGGACGCCGACGGCGTGAGCGACGGCTTCGAGTGGTACTCGGCGCTGACGCTCAACCAGGCCAACCACCCCTACCCGGCGGCGCGCCCGTACCCGAACGCGCTGATGGGCGACGACGCCAACTCCGACTTCGACGGTGACTCGCTCTCCCAGAAGCAGGAGTACCAGGCCTGGCTGTATGAGTCCTGCAACGGCCACGTCGCCGATGCGGACTACGGGAAGTGCCACTTCCTCTTCCCGATCACCTACAACGACGGCACCCAGAAGACCGACGGGGTCACGAGCGACGCCGCCCGCGACGTCGATCACGACGGCCTGAGCAACTGGGTCGAGGCCAACGGCCCGCTGAGCGGTCCGGAATGGTGGAACTCCTGGGCCAACTCCCCGGGGATCCGCTGCGGCTCGGACTACATCGAGTCGGCCTACCCCGGTCCCGCCTTCCAGGGCCTGAGCTTCGTCAACGCCGACACGGACGGCGATGGCGTCCTCGACGGTGCCGACGACGTCGACCACGACGGCTGGAACAACGCCTTCGAGTCGGCTCGCCCGGCGGGCTGGTGCGGCACGTACAGCTCGAGCTCGTTCGCGGTCGACGGCGTCACCTACGGGCACCCCGGCAGCGCCGACCCGCTGTCTCGCGTCCAGCCGTTCAACCCGTGCAAGCCGACGTACTCGAGCTACTGCCACACGCCTCCGCCGATGGGCTACTACCCGCCCAAGGAGGACTGGAAGAGCGACGTGGCGCAGGACGGCCCGAGCCACTAGGCGCGGAGCACCACCGAACATCGAAGTCAAGCGGCCGGGCGGATCCATCCGCCCGGCCGCACTCGTTCTCGGACGCATGTGACACGCCGGGCGCTTCCCGGTCTGCCGACGGTAGGGTCCGGCGGTGCGCCGCCTGCTCCTGGTCCTCAGCGCCATCGTCTTCGTCGACACGACGTTTTACGCCGTCGTGGCGCCGCTGCTCCCGCACTACGCCGACGACCTCGGCCTGTCCAAGGCCTCGGCGGGCATCCTGCTCGCCGCCTACCCGGCGGGAACGCTCGTCGGCGCGCTGCCCAGCGGGATCATCGCGGTGCGCTTCGGGCCCAAGCGCACGGTGCTCGTGGGGCTGGGGCTGCTGGCCGTGTCGAGCATCGCCTTCGCGTTCGCGACCACTGCCGTGATGCTCGACCTCGCGCGGTTCCTGCAGGGCATCGGCGGGGCCTGCTCGTGGGCGGGCGGCCTGGCGTGGCTGGTGGGGGAGGCCCCGCCGGAGCGGCGCGCCGAGCTGATCGGGACGGCGCTGGGCGCGGCGATCGGCGGCGCGCTGC
>JAOPZD010000366.1 GCA_025964295.1 Conexibacter sp. | reverse complement strand
GTCGCACTGAGGCTCCCGTAGGAGGACGCTGGGAGCGTCCTGGGAGCGCCGCCAGACGGCGGAAGGAGCGGTCCGAGCGGCCTGAGCCGACTTGCCTCGGTGCAGGGGCGCGCGTAGCGTCGAAGCGCCCGCCGCCCGGCACGGCAAGCGCGCGGCCGAGGATCTCGTGATGGACGTTGTCCCACCTCCCAACGCTCCAGGAGCCGCCGGCGCACGACGCGCATGCGGTCGTCGCCGGAGAGCTGGGGCCGCGGCGTTGTTGGTGGCTCTCCTGGTCGCGGCGGGCGCGGGCGTGACCCCGGCGGGCGCCGCCGCCGCGCCTCCTGATCTCTTGACGAGGAGCGTGCCGAGGCTGCGCACCGCGCTTGACCAGCTGGTCGCCGCCGGGGCGCCGGGCGCAGTCGTGTTCGTCCGCGACGGTCGCCGCACGGTCCGGGTCGCTCGGGGGTTCTCAGACCTCGCTCGCAAGACGCCGATGCGACCGACCGAGCGTTTTCGCGTCGGCAGCGTGACCAAGACGTTCGTCGCAACCGTCGTCCTGCAACTTGCAGGCGAGGGCAGGCTGTCGCTCGACGACACGGTGGAGCGGTGGCTGCCCGGGCTTGTTCCCAACGGTCAAGACATCACCATCCGCCAGCTCCTGAACCACACCAGCGGGCTGTTCGACTACACCCAGGACAGCACGGTCCTGCGGCCCTACCTACGTGGCCATCTCACGGTCGCGCGGTCCCCGCGCACGCTGGTCGCGCGAGCGACGGCCCATCCGCCGCTGTTCCCGCCCGGCACTCAGTGGTCGTACTCGAACACGGGCTACATCGTGCTCGGACTCATCGCCGAGGCCGCAGGGGGCGCGCCACTCGGGTCGCAGCTGATCCAGCGCATCTTCACGCCGCTCGGGCTTGCCGGGACGACCTTCGAGACCTTGCCGCGCATCAGCGGCAGGCACGCTCACGGCTACCTCGCGACCAACAACGGCCGGGAGCGGGACGTCACCGTGTTCAGCCCCTCCTTCGCGTGGGCAGCCGGCGCGATCGCCTCCACCGCCGACGACCTGGCCCGCTTCTACCGCGCGTTGCTCCAAGGGCGTCTCCTGCGCCCGGACCTCCTGGGCGCCATGAAGACGACGGTCGCGATGGGCCCACCGGGCGAGTCCTACGGGCTGGGCCTGTGGAGGACGAGGAGCCTCGGGCTCTCTCCCACCAACAGCCTGACGTGCGGGTCGGTCTGGGGCCACAACGGCGACTTCCCCGGCTACCTGGCCGAGGCCTTCTCGAGCGTGGATGCCAAGCGCCAGATGGTCGTCTTGGTCAACAGCGACTCGCTGCGCACGCCGGCACAGCAGGCGCTCATCCGCGTCTCAGACGTCGCGGCCTGCGCGTAGCCGTCACCGCTGGCGAGACGGAGCGCACCGATCTCCGCCGGCATCACCGAGCACGCGGCAGCTATCCCTCCCTCAGCCGGACGACGAACCCTGCGCCGCCGCCCGCCCGACGAGGAACTCCCGCAGCGCGCCCACGTCACCGGCCGCGAACCACGGCGTGCCGTCGTCGACGCGCCGCGTGCCGAGCCGCGCCGTCGTGCCGTGCTGCAGCCGGCGGTAGGCGAGCTCGTCCAGCGGACCGCTGACGAGCAGCAGGTCGATCCGCTCGTCGTCGGCGATCCCGAGCGCCTCGGCGAGCTCGCCGATCTTGGCCGCCGCCTCGTCGGGGTCCGATGACGACGCGTCGATCGCGAGCGTCACGTCGGGCAGATCGGCGAGCGCCTCGGTGCAGGCGCCGAGGACGCCGGGATCGCGCACGACCTCTTCGGCATCGAGGCACACGACGGTCGCGCGCGCGCCGGTCAGCGGCTGCGGGCCGACGCCGTCAAGCACGCTCGCACGGACATCGAGCAACGCCCCCCGCGCGGCGTCCGACAGGGGATCGGCCGCCGCGCCGCGCACCGCCGCCGCCAGCGCCTCGTGGACATCGCCGGCCGCCAGAAGCTCCGCCGCCCGCGCGCCCAGCGCCCGTGCCTCGACCCGATCAGCGTCGCTCACCGCCACGAGCTCCACGAACGGCGTGCCGGCCACGACGAGCGCCTCGTGCGCCAGGCGGGCGAACCCGTCCCACACCAGCTCCAGATCCCTCACCGAGACCTCCGCCGCCGCGACACGCCGCAGGAACCAGCGTTGCAGCCGCAAGCCCTTGCGCAGCTCGCGCAGGCGCGCGGGGCCCTGCGACCCGAGTGACATGTTGGTGCCGTGGAAGCGGTACAGCGTGCGGGGGAGGGGCAGGTAGGCGACCTCGGAGACCTGCGCCGCCCGCACGGCCAGCCACCAGTCGGCCCACGCCATGTCGTCCGGGATCGGGAAGAAGGCGTCGCGCAACGTGCCGCGCACGACGATCGACGAGCCGGTCACCAGGTTCTCGCGCAGGAACGTCGGCAGGTCCCGGCCCATCGGCGGGCGCACGCCCTGCAGCCACGACTCCTGGAGCACCGCGCCCGCGCCGTCGATCACCCGCATGTCGGTGTAGACCAGGCCGACCTCGGGGCGCGCGGTCAGCAGCTCGACCTGGGCGCGGATCTTGTCGGCGGGCCACGCGTCGTCGGCGTCGAGGATCGCCAGGAAGTCGGCGTCCGGCGGGACCGCCTCGGCCGCGCGGTTGACCGCCCCGACGCTCCCGCGGTTCTCCTGACGCACGAACGTGATGCGCTCCGGATGTACGCCGGCCAGCGCCTCCACGACGTCCGCGGTGCCGTCCGTCGAGCCGTCGTCGACGACCACCACGTGCAGCCGGTCGGCCGGATAGTCCTGGGCCAGCACGCTGCGGACGGCCTGCCCGACGTAGGGCTCGGCGTCGTAGGCGGCGATCAGGACCCAGACGGCGGGGAGGACGGTGTCCATCTACGCAGCCAGCCCGGTGACGAGGCGCTGAAGGTCGTCCTCGTCGTTCCAGGCGCCGACCGATGCGCGCAGGCGCCCGGCGCCCGGCAGGTCGCGGATGATCACCCCTGCGGCGGCGAGCCGGTCACGGATCTCCACCGCCGCCTCGTCGCCGCCGGCGACGTGCCACGACACGAGCGTCGAGTCGCCGCGTGCCACGACCTCGTGGCCGGCCTCGCGCAGCGCGTCGGCCAGCTGCGCAGCGCGCCCGATCGCGGCCCGCTGCACCTCGGGCAGCCCGGCATCGGCGAGGACGTCGTAGGCGGACACCGCCGCGGCAATGGTTGCGAGGTCCTGCGACGGCAGGTCGTAGCGCCGCGCGCTCGCGGCGAGCGCCCCGTCCAGGCCCGCATCCACAGCCTCGAGGCCGCCGGCGGCCGGCGCCGGAGCGTCGAGGCGCTCGCGCCACGCCGAGTCGACCCACAACATCCCGCAGCCCACCGGCCCGCAGAGCCACTTCTGCCCGGAGCCGGCGTAGAAGCTCACGCCGAGCGAGGCGACGTCGGTCGGCACCGCGCCGGCGCCCTGGGCGCCGTCGAGCAGCACGGGCACGTCGCGCTCACGGGCGACGGCGGCCAGTTCGGCGACCGGTGCGATCGCGCCGCTGTGCCACGACACGTGCGAGCACGCGATCAACCTGGTGGCGTCGCTCACCGCGCCCGCGAGCTCGGCCAGCGGTACCGCGCGGACCGCCACCCCGCGCTGCTGCCGCGCCGCGATCAGCGGGCCCTGCAGCCCCGGGTGCTCGTCGTCGGCGGTGAGGATCTCATCACCGAGGCCGAGCTCGAGCCCGGCGACCACGCGACCGCACCCGTCGCTCGTGCCGCTCGTCAGCGCGACGTCCAGCGGGGCGGCGCCGAGCACCGCCGCGTAGCGCTCGCGCAGCTGGTCCGCCAGGCCGAACAGCTGCTGGTAGAACGGCCCGCTGCGACCTTCCTCGGTGCCGAATCGCCACGCCTCCACGGCGGCGCGGTGCGCGGCGGCCGGCACCGGCCCACAGGTCCCGGAGTTCAGGTAGGCCGTCTTCTCCAGGACCGGGAAGGCGGCACGCAGGCGGGCGGCATCCATGCCGCGCACCTTAGAAGCAGCAGCGGCGTCGCTCACCTGCCAGAAGGGCAACGGGTGCACCGGCCATGCCAAACCAGGACACTAGGATGCGACCGATGAAGGTCACCCTCCCGGACGGCAAGGAGCTCGAGCTCGCCGACGGCGCCACGGGCGCCGATGCGGCAGCCTCGATCGGCCCAGGACTCGCCAAGGCGGCCCTGGCGGTCAAGGTCGACGGGACGACGCGCGACCTCACGGCGCCGCTGCCGGACGGGGCGACGCTGGAGATCGTCACCGACCGCTCGGGCGACGCTGCGCTGGAGCTGATCCGCCACGACACCGCCCACGTGCTCGCCGCTGCGATGCTCGAGCTGTATCCCGGGGTGAAGATCTCGATCGGCCCGGCGATCGAGAACGGCTTCTACTACGACTTCGACTTCCCCGACGGCGTCACGTTCTCCGACGCCGACTTCGAGCGCGTCGAGGCCAGGATGAAGGAGCACGTCGCCGCCGACGAGTCCTTCGTCCGCGAGGACATCTCGGTCGCCGACGCGCTGGAGCGCTTCCGCGCCGAGGGCCAGGACTACAAGGTCGAGCTGATCGAGGACCTCGTCAAGAACGAGGGCGCCGAGACGGTCAGCCTGTACACGAATGGGCCGTTCACCGATCTGTGCCGTGGACCGCATGCGCCGACGACCAAGCGCATCGGCGCGTTCAAGCTGCAGTCGGTCGCGGGCGCCTACTGGCGCGGCGACTCAGACCGCCAGATGCTCACCCGCGTCTACGGCACCGCCTTCTTCAAGCAGAAGGAGCTCGACGCGCACCTGCACCTCCTCGAGGAGGCCCGCGCGCGCGACCACCGCAAGCTCGGCCGAGAGCTGGGTCTGTTCACCTTCTCCGAGCTCGCGCCGGGCATGCCGCTCTGGCAGCCGCCGGGCATGGCGATCTGGAACCAGCTGACCGACCTGTGGCGCAGCGAGAACCGCGCGCGCGGCTACGAGGAGGTCAAGACCCCGATCCTCTGGGACGTCGAGCTGTTCAAGGACAGCGGCCACTGGCAGAACTACCGCGAGAACATGTACTTCACCGAGGTCGAGGGACGCAGCTTCGGCCTCAAGCCGATGAACTGCCCCGGCCACGTGCAGCTGTTCAAGGACGTGCGCCGCTCCTACCGGGAGCTGCCCATCCGGTTCAGCGAGCAGGGCCTCGTCCATCGCCACGAGCCCAGCGGCACGCTGCACGGCCTCATGCGGGTGCGCCACATCACGCAGGACGACGCCCACATCTTCTGCACCGAGGACCAGATCGAGGACGAGGTCGTCGGCTGCCTGGACTTCGGCTTCGCGCTCTACGAGATGTTCGGCTTCGAGCCCAAGCTCGAGCTGTCGACGCGGCCCGCCAAGCGCGTGGGCTCCGACGACATGTGGGACCGCGCCGAGGCCGCCCTGGAGAACGCGCTCGAGCGCCAGGGGCTCGACTACGAGGTCAACGCCGGCGACGGCGCCTTCTACGGCCCGAAGATCGACCTGCACATGCGCGACTCGCTGGGCCGCTCATGGCAGCTCGGCACCGTGCAGCTGGACTACCAGATGCCCGAGCGGCTGGACGTCACCTACATCGGGGCCGACAACGCCGAGCACCGTCCGGTGATGATCCACCGCGCGCTGCTCGGATCCTTCTAGCGGTTCATCGGCATCCTCATCGAGCACTACGGCGGGGAGTTCCCGCTGTGGCTGGCGCCGACCCAGGCGACGGTGCTCTCGATCTCCGACCGCCACAACGACGCCGCCGCCGCGACGCGCGAGCGGCTCCGGGCCGCGGGCCTCCGCGTGGCGCTGGACGACCGCAACGAGTCGGTGGGTCGCAAGATCCGCGACGCCGAGCTGGCCAAGGTCCCCTACATGCTGGTCGTCGGCGATCGCGAGGCCGAGTCCGGCTCGGTCGCCGTGCGCCGCCATGGACAGGGCGATCAGGGCACGGTCACCGTCGACGAGTTCGTCGCGCAGATCGAGGAGCTGGTCGCGGCGCGCAAGTAGTCGGGCCCCGCCGGGCGCCTGCGCCCGGTCGTGGCTCAGGCGGTGCGGGCGCCGGACTTGACGAGCAGCATCGCCGTATCGGCGTCGGCGAGCAGCTCCGCGCCGGTCATGCCCTCCGTGTGGGCGGCCGCGCCGAGCGACATCGACACCGGCATGCCGTCCGGCGTCGCGCAGCGCTCGTCGATCGCGGTGGCGATCCGGGCGGCGACCTCGCGCGCCTGGGCCGCGTCGGCGTCGCCGAGTAGGACGACGAACTCGTCGCCGCCCCAGCGGAAGCACGCGTCCGGGCGGCGGATCACCTCGCGCAGGACCGCCGCGACGTCGCGCAGGAGCGCGTCGCCCATGTGGTGGCCGTGGCGGTCGTTGATGGCCTTGAAGCCGTCGAGGTCGCCGACCAGCGCCGAGACCGGCCGCCCGGTGCGGCGGGCGAGCGCGATCTGCGTCACGATCGCCTCGTCCAGCGCGCGGCGGTTGCCCAGCCCGGTGAGCGCGTCGATGCGCGCGAGATCGTCGGCGGCGCTCCGCTCGGCGTGCAGCGTGCGACCGAGGCCGCGGAGGCGCGAGGACCATGCAAGGCACAGGAGCGCCAGGGCCCAGGCCACCCCCAGGGTGGCGATGCGGTCTGGGAGCAGGCTTGCGCTCCAGTCGCCGTAGGCGGCGGGGAGGAAGGCGACGACGGCATCGGCGAGCATCAGGATCGCCAGCCGGCGGGCGGGCAGCACCACGCCGCACCAGACCACCGAGAGGATCAGGACCTGGTGGTAGGAGGACGCCGAGCCCGCCAGCCACTGCAGCGTGCCGATCATGACCGGGCCCGCCAGGGCGATCGCCATGAGCGCGCGGGGACCGAGGGCCGGCACCACGCGGACCAACCCGATGCCCAGCGCGAACGCGACGGCGATGGTGGTCCCAGCCGGGATCCAGCCCACGTCGCCCAGCGCCGCGGTGGGCGGATCGAGGGCCAGCAGGAGGCCGGCGATCACGCCGCCGAAGCAGAAGAGGACGCCCGCGAGGCGCGCCACAACGCCCTGATCGAGCATCTCGTAATGGTCCGGCGCCTGACACAGGAGGGTGCGGAGGCGAGCCAGGCAGGGCGATGATTGAGGACGTGCTCCCACACGATTGGTCGTCGGCTACGGCCAGCGCGTTCTGAAGCTGTGACAGGCCCCTGGCGGTCGGCTCTCCGATCCGTCTATACTCGGCGGTGTTGATTTGCATCGCGACAAGGTCGGCGCCGCGCTCATGACGAGCCGCCGACAGAACAGCTAGTGCCGGTCCCGCGTAGGTTTGACCGGCGCCCGCCCGAGCGCGACACCACGCGTGTCAACGAGCGCATCCGGGTGCCCGAGGTTCGCGTCATCGGCGACGATGGCGAGCAGATCGGGATCATGAAGACCGATGAGGCCCTGCGCATGGCGCAGGAGCGGGAGCTCGACCTCGTCGAGGTCGCCGCCGAGGCGCGCCCGCCGGTCTGCCGGATCCTCGACTACTCGAAGTACAAGTACGAGATCGCGCAGAAGCAGAAGCAGGCGCGCAAGCACCAGCAGCAGATCGTCATCCGGGAGATCAAGTTCCGGCCGAAGATCGCCCAGCACGACTACGACACCAAAAAGGGTCACGTCGAGCGGTTCCTGCGCCACAAGGACAAGGTGAAGATCACCATCATGTTCCGTGGCCGCGAGGTGACCCACCCTGAGCGGGGCCGC
>JAOPZD010000364.1 GCA_025964295.1 Conexibacter sp. | reverse complement strand
CACGGACGCCCAGATCGCCGCGGTGCTCATCGCGCTGCGCACGAAGGGCGAGACCGTCGAGGAGATCGCGGGCCTGGCGGGCACGATGCGCGCCCTCGCGCGCCCCGTCCACACCACGCGCGGGGATCTGCTCGACACAGCCGGCACCGGCGGCGGTCGCCTGACGTTCAACGTCTCGACCACCGCGGCGCTCATCGCGGCCGGCGCGGGCTGCGCGGTCGCCAAGCACGGCAACCGCTCGGCGACGCGGGCCTCGGGCTCGGCCGACGTGCTCGAGGCGCTCGGCGTCCGGATCGACCTCGCGCCGGACGCCGTCGGCCGCTGCATCGACGAGGTCGGCTTCGGCTTCATGTTCGCCCCGGCCCACCACGCGGCCACGCGCTGGGTCATCCCGACGCGCAAGGAGCTGGCCGTGCGCACGATCTTCAACTTCCTCGGGCCGCTGACCAACCCGGCCGGCGCGCGGCGCCAGGTCGTCGGCGTCTCGGACCCCAACTACATCGAGGCGCTCGCGGGCGCGCTGGCGCACCTGGGCTGCGACCGCGCGTTGGTAGTCTCCTCCGCGGATGGCCTGGACGAGATGAGCACGTCCGCCCCCACGCACGTCGTGGAGGTCAACGGCGACGAGCTGCGCCGCTACGACGTGACGGCGGCCGACGTCGGCCTCGCGCAGGCGTCCGCCGCGGCGATCTCCGGGGGCGGCCCGTCCGAGAACGCGGCGGTCACGACCGCCGTCTTCGAGGGCCAGGACGGCCCCGACGCGGACCTCGTGCTGCTCAACGCCGGGGCGGCGATCTACGCAGCGGGCCGCGCCGACGACCTGCGGTCCGGCGTGGAGCTGGCGCGGGAGACCATCGCGTCGGGCGCGGCCGCGCGCACGCTGCAGGACTACGTCCGCATCAGCGGGGAACTGGCACCGATCTCAGCATGAGCAACGCCCGACTTCGTCGCGCTCGAGAGGGCAACCACAAGTGAGCAACGTCCTGGAGCGCATCGTCGACGTCACGCGGGACGAGGTCCGCCGCCGCCGCAAGGAGGTGCCGCTGGCGACGCTGGAGTCGCGGCTGGCCCCGCATCGCGAGGGCCGCCCGTTCTCCGAGGCGCTCGTGCGCCCCGGCGTGTCGATCATCGCCGAGCACAAGCGTCGCTCGCCGTCGGCGGGCGAGATCCGCGCGGGCGCGACGGTGACCGAGATCGCGCAGGCCTACGAGCGCGGCGGCGCCGCGGCGCTGTCGGTCCTGACCGAGGGCCCGCACTTCGGCGGCACGCTGGCCGACCTCGAGGAGGCGCGCGCCGCGGTCAGCCTGCCGATCCTGCGCAAGGACTTCATCGTCGACGCCTACCAGGTCTACGAGGCCGCGGTGGCCGGCGCCGACGCGATCCTGCTGATCGTCGCCGCGCTCGACCCGAGCGACCTCGCCGCGCTGCACCAGGAGGCGCTCGCGCTCGACCTCGACGTGCTCGTCGAGGTCCACGACGAGCCCGAGCTGGAGGCGGCGCTGGCGCTCATCGACGCCGACGTCATCGGCATCAACAACCGCAACCTCACGGACTTCACGGTCGACGTCGAGCGCACCTACGAGCTGCTCAGCGACGTCCCGGCGGGCAAGACGGTCGTCTCGGAGTCCGGCTTCCACACCCGCGCGCAGATCGAGGAGCTCGAGCGCGTGGGCGTCGACGCGGTGCTGATCGGCGAGACGCTGATGCGCGCGCCTGAGCCCGAGCTGGCGCTGCGCGACCTCGCCGGGCACGGCGGCGCGGGCGACGACACCCTCTGACTTGCCGATCTGTCCAGGGTTCCCTGGTCGCTTTAGCAACATTTAGACCGACTTCAGCGTCGCTTCAGCGATGCTCAGGATCCTCAGCCCCGTATGAGCCAGCCCCCCGCCTCCAACTCGAAGACCGTCGTCCTGCCGCTGCTCGTGGCCGCCCTGCTGGGCGGGGGCGTGGCCGCCGGCGTGACCACCGTGCTCAGCGACAACGGCGGGAGCGACGGCCACACCACGACGGTCATCCGCCAGCCGGCGGTTGCGTCGCAGGGCGCCAACGACAAGCGCGCCAACGCCGCGGAGGGCCTGACGGCGGCCGACATCTACCAGCGCTACGCGCCGGGCGTGGTCTTCGTCCGCTCGGAGATCATCGCCCAGACCAACAACCCGTTCGACCCGTTCGGCGGGGCGCAGAAGAGCGAGGCGACCGGCTCGGGCTTCGTCGTCGACGCCAGCGGCGACATCCTCACCAACAACCACGTGATCGACGGCGCGACGACGGGCTCGATCACCGTCCAGTTCGCCGACAAGAAGACGATCAAGGCCAAGGTCGTCGGCAAGGACCCGTCGACCGACCTCGCGCTGCTCAAGGTCGACCCCGAGGGCCTGGCGCTCAAGGCGCTGCCGCTCGGGTCCTCCAAGGACGTCCACGTCGGCGACCCGACGATCGCGATCGGCAACCCCTTCGGCCTGGACCGGACGCTGACCACCGGCGTCGTCTCCGCGCTGCAGCGCCAGATCCAGGCGCCCAACGGCTTCGCGATCAAGGACGTCATCCAGACCGACGCCGCGATCAACCCCGGCAACTCCGGCGGCCCGCTGATCGACGCGGCCGGCCGCGTGATCGGGATCAACTCGCAGATCGAGACCGGGGGCAACGGCTCGTCGGGCAACGTCGGCATCGGCTTCGCGGTCCCGATCGACACGGCCAAGGCGATCCTCGAGAACCTCAAGAAGGGCCAGACGGTCGAGCGCGCCTACCTCGGCGTGACGTCGCTGACCGTCGACGGGCAGCTCGACGCGGTCAACCTGCCGGTCAACCACGGCGCGCTGGTGCAGTCCGTCGAGGCGGGCAGCCCGGCCGAGCAGGCGGGGCTGAAGGCGGGCGACCTGCCGGCCACGCTCCCCGGCTCCGGCGACAACGGCGCGGTCGTGCTCGGCGGCGACATCATCACCAAGGTGGACGGCAAGGCGATCACGTCCTCCGACCAGCTCTCCCAGCTCGTCTCCGGCCACAAGCCGGGCGACAAGGTCAAGGTCGAGTTCCTGCGCAAGAAGACCACCAAGACGCTGACGGTGACGCTCGGCAAGCGCCCGTCGGCGCTGCAGACCGGCTGAGGCCGGCGATGCGGTCGCGCGCCCTAGGATTGAGGGCGTGGCCGACCGCGCACCCCGCATCAAGTTCTGTGGCATGACCAGCGTCGCCGACGCCGAGCTGGCCGTCTCGCTCGGCGCCTGGGCGATCGGCCTGATCCTCTGGCCGCAGTCCAAGCGCGCGTGCGACCCGGCCGAGGGCGTCCGGATCTCCAACGCGGTGCGCCGCAAGGTCGAGGTCGCCGGCGTGTTCGTCAACCAGTCGCTCGACGAGGTCGCGGCGCTGGCCGACATGCTGCACCTGAGCATCGTCCAGCTGCACGGCGACGAGGGCCCGGCCTACGCCAACGAGGTCGCGCGCCGCACGGGCGCCAAGGTCATCAAGGCCCAGTCGGTCCGGCTGGCCTCCGACGTCATCGCCGTCCAGGCGTTCCACACCGACTTCCACCTGCTCGACACGCACCGTGACGGGCTGCGCGGTGGCACGGGGGAGACGTTCGACTGGACGATGCTGCGCCGGCGCAGCTCGAAGGTGCCGCTGATCCTGAGCGGCGGGCTGACGCCCGAGAACGTCGCGGGCGCGATCGAGACGGTCCGGCCCTGGGGCGTCGACGTCGCGTCCGGCGTGGAGGCATCGCCCGGCGTCAAGGACCCGGAGAAGATGAAGGCCTTCGCGGAGGCCGTCCGGGGGACCGCGCCGCCGGAGCCGGTCGCGCCGACGCGCACGCCGCCCGGCCGCGGCGCGCCGGTGAGGCCGGGGGCATGACCACGGGCTT
>JAOPZD010000356.1 GCA_025964295.1 Conexibacter sp. | reverse complement strand
CACGGACGCGGGTGGAGCGCGGCGCGCCGGGCCGGCGCGCTGGTCGCGGTCGCGGTCGCGGCGGTCCTGCCCGCGGCGTGTGGCGGCGATCGCGCGGGGAGCGCGGCGGCGTCCGGGAACGCGGCCGCGGGCCGGTTCCATCCGCCCAGGATCCAGACCCACGTGCCCGCCGCGGTCGAGGAGGCCTGCGACGTCGCCTCGCCGACCATCGACCGGATCAAGCGCCAGGGCGTGCTGTTCTGGGCGATCGGGGTCTCGCCGCCGTTCGGGTTCGAGGTCCGCTCCGGCGTCTGGGCCGGCGTCGAGGCGCAGAACGCGGCCGAGCTGGCCACCATCCTCGGCGTCGACTTCGACATCGCCGAGTACTCCTATGACGTGCTCCCGGAGGCGCTCGTCAGCGGCCAGGCGGACATCGCCGGCGCCGAGCTGTTCGTGACCGCCGACCGCAGGAGGCTGATCGACTTCTCGGCGCCCTATTACCAGTCCGGGCAGCTCTTCTACGTGCTCGAGGACTCGCCCTACCAGACGATCGACGACCTCGACAGGCCCGGCGTGCGCTTCGTGTACGGCACCGGGACCGCCCAGCTCGACCTGGCCAAGAAGTACGTCCCGAAGGCGACGGTCAGCGACACGTCGCTGCGCGACCGGCTCCTGCTCCACGACGTCCTCGCGGCCGGCCGGGCCGACGCGACGATGTCCCAGGCGGCCGCGCTGAAGGTCATCCGCGAGAAGTTCCGCGACCCGCCGCTGGCCGCCATCGGGCTGCACGGGCGCGTCGCGGGCGAGCGGGCACCGCCCAAGGACGTGCTCGACCCGTTCGACGTCGCGTTCGGGCTGCCCAAGGGCGACGCGCGGTGGCGGGGCTGCGTCGACGCCTGGGTCCACGACCTCCTGACGTCGGGTCGCATGGCCGCGCGCCTCGACTACTGGCTCGCGCAGCCTGTGACCTGACGGGCGGGCGCGACGCGACGCATGAGCGTCCTATCATGCGTTCAGATGAGCCACGCGCACGCGCACGCCCACGACGAGCAGGGCCACGGTCACAGCCACGGCCTCGTCGATCGCTCGATCACGCGCTCGCGGGACGGGCTGCGGGTCGTGGGCCTCAGCCTCGCGGTGCTGTTGGTCACGGCGGCCGTGCAGGCGGTGATCTTCGCCGGCACGGGCAGCGTCGCGCTGCTGGCCGACCTGATCCACAACGCCGGTGACGCGCTGACGGCGATCCCGCTGGGCATCGCGTTCTTCCTGCGGTCGTTCGTCGCCGAGCGGCGCGCCGGGTACTTCGTGGTGCTCACGATCTTCGTCAGCGCCTGCGTCGCCGGCGTCGAGGCCGTGCTGCGGCTCTTGCATCCCCAGGACCTCGACCACCTGGGGACGCTGGCCCTCGCCGGCGTCGTCGGCTTCGCCGGCAACGAGATCGCCGCGCAGGTCCGGCTCCGGGGCGGCCGGCGGCTGAGCAGCCCGGCCCTGGTCGCCGACGGCCACCACGCGCGCGTCGACGGGTTCGTCAGCCTCGCCGTCGTGGCCAGCGCCGCGGCCGTCGCGCTGGGCTTCCGGCTGGGCGACCCGCTCATCGGCCTGGTCATCACCGTCGTGATCCTGCGCATCACGTGGCAGTCGCTGCAGACGATCAAGGCCGACCCGGGCGAGCCCGTCGCCTAGATTGGCCCCCGGATGCCCGAGCCCGCCCAGCACCGCGACGCCGCCCGGCCGCTGGACCCCGACGAGGCCGAGCGCCTCGCCGAGGCGCTGCGGGCGTTCGGGTCGGCGAGCCGGCTGCGGTTGTTGTGGGCGTTGATCGACGGCGAGCGGACCGTCGAGCAGCTCGGCGCCGCGATCGACATGGAGCAGAGCGCGGTCTCCCACCAGCTGCGCCTCCTGCGCCAGCAGCGCCTCGTCGCGGTGCGCCGCGACGGCCGGCACGCCCACTACCGCCTGTTCGACCATCACCTGCCCGACCTGCTCGCGGCGCTGCGCAACCACCACGAGCACGTCGACCCGCGCTGACCGCGGGATCAGCGGTCGCCGTCGCCCCGCGCGGCCAACGGCTCGACGGCCGGTCCCTGCAGCACCCGTCCGTCCGGGCCGAAGCGCGAGCCGTGGCACGGGCAGTCCCACGAGCGCTCGGCGCGGTTCCAGGCGACGCGGCAGCCGAGGTGGGTGCACACCGGCGACAGCGCGTGCACGGTGCCGTCGGCGTCGCGCGACGCCGCGACGAGGTCGCCGTCGAGCTTGAGCAGCCGGCCGTCGCCGCCGGCCTCGAGCAGGTCCGGGGTCTCGCCCTCGGGGGACTTGAGGCGATCGCCGACGAGGTGGCGCGCGTCCTTGAGCCCCTCCTGCAGGACGCCGGCCGCGGAGCGCCGCGGCGTGAAGCGCGTCGTGTCGAACAGCCCGCCGTGCGGGTGGTCCTGGCCGAGGATGCGGCCGGCGAGGATCTGCCCGGCCGCCGTCCCGTTGGTCAGGCCCCACTTGCGAAAGCCGGTCGCGACCCACACGTGGCGGGAGAGCGGCGTCAGCCGGCCGGCGTAGGGCAGGCCGTCGGCGGTCTTCATGTCGTGCGCCGACCAGCGATGGGTCGCCTCGGTCGCCGCGAAGTGCTCCTGCGCGAAGTCCCACAGCGCTCGGTAGCGCTCCGGGGTCCGATCGCCGTCCTCGCCGGCGTTGTGGCCCTCGCCGCCCAGGACCAGCAGCTCCTCGCCGGCGCGGTCGGGGTCGGGGGCGGAGCGCAGCGAGCGCGTCGGCGCCGCGATCGCGATGGCCATGATCTCGGGCAGCGACCCGGGGATGCGCACCGCCAGGCAGTACGAGCGCTTCGGCGTCAGGCGCGGGAAGAAGAGCCCGCGGTCCAGGATCGGGTAGTGCGTGGCGACGACGACGTCGCGGGCGCGGACCTTCGCGCCGCCCGCCGTGCGGACGGTGGGCCGCGAGCCTTCGCCGACGTGGGTCACCGTCGTGCCTTCGAAGATCTGGCCGCCGGCGGCGCGCAGCGCCTCGGCGAGGCCCAGGACGTAGGCGGCGATCTGCAGCTCGGCATGGTCCTCGCGCACGAGCGCGCCCGCGATCGGGAACGGGAGGCCGAGGTCGTCGGTGCGCCGGACGTCGAGCCCGGCGCGTGCGGCCGCGGCCGCCTCGCGGTCCAGCTCCTGCGCCTGCTCGGCGGTCCAGGCGAACACCGCGTGGGGCCGGCGGCGCAGGTCGCAGTCGATGTCCAGGACCTGGACGCGGTCGACGACGTAGCCGATGGCGCCCTCGTTGAGCTCCGCGTAGCCGCGCGCGCCGTCCGCGCCGAAGCGGCGCTCGAGCTCGGAGTAGGTGCTGCCCTGCAGGGAGGACAGCTTCGCGGTGCTGTGGCCGGTGACGCCGGCGGCGACGCGGTCGCGCTCGACCAGGGCGACCGAGCGCCCGCCGCGCGCCAGCTCCAGCGCGGTGGTGACGCCCGCGATCCCGCCGCCGACGACGCACGCGTCGACCTCGAGGTCGGCGGTCAACGCGGGTGCGCCGAGACCGGCGGCCGCGGGGCCGTCGAGCCAGAGGGAGCGGGGGGCGCCGGGCAGCGCGTCGAGGGTCATGCCGCCGCCAGTACCCGGAGGTCGGTCGAAGTACGGCGAGCGGCCGGCGCCGCCGTGCTCGACCGGACCGCGGTGCGCACGGCGTCGATCCCGAGCGCTGCCGTGCCGCTCGGCGGGGTAGGTCGCGACGATGGGGGCGCATCCAACGATCAGCGCAGCGGCGGCGTCCGGCTTCGGCCTGGTGGCGCGGGCGCGCGGCGACCGGGCCCTGCATCCGCACGGCGTGACCTGGGCGGCCACGACCACGTTCGCTCGTGCGATCCCGGGCGTGGCGGCGCTGTCGCCGCCGCGCGAGCTCGACTCGCTCCTGCGGCTCTCGCGGGCGATCGGCCTCCCGCGAGCGCTTCCCGACATCCTCGGCCTCGCGCTGCGGCTGCACGACTTCGACGGCTCCGGCAGGCCGCTGGATCTCCTGCTGGCCTCGTCGCCGGCGCCGCCGGGCCACCGGACGCTGGCGCCCGCCCGCAGCTTCGAGCGCACCTGGTTCACCGGCCTGCTGCGCTATCGCGTCGGCGACGGCCACGCGGTCCTGGTCGCCCGGGCGAGCGCTCCGGGTCGCTTCGCGCTGGGCATGGCGCAGCCACGGCGACGGCACGTCGAGCCGCTGGCCGAGATCCGGGTGACGCGCCGGCTCGACCCGGCGCCGCCGGAGGCGGCGAGCTTCGATCCGATCCTCCACGCCGCGCCGGTGTTCCGCCAGGACGCCGGCCGCCTCGACGCGCTGCGGGCCCGCGCCTACCGCGCGAGCCGCCGCGGTCGCGGCGGGTGAGCGCTACGGGGTCACCCGTCCATCGGCCGCGCGGGCGGCCCGGG
>JAOPZD010000354.1 GCA_025964295.1 Conexibacter sp. | reverse complement strand
GGGCGGAGTCCTGGGTGGCGTGGGCGACGTCGGTGCTGAGGCCGCGGACCTCGACGACGGCGGCGACCTGGCGCTCGGCGCCGGAGGCGACGTCGCCGACGGCGCGGGCGATCTCGTCGACCGCGCGGCCGGCCTCGCCGGCGTCGATGACGACGCGGCCGGAGACGTCGGCGACGGTCTCGGCGGCGACCGACAGGTCGGTGACCATCGTGCGCAGGCCCGTGGTCATCGCGGCCAGCGAGCGGCGCAGCTCGTCGCGCTCGGAGCGCGGCTCGAGCTCGCCGGACAGGTCGCCCTCGGCGACGCGCCCGGCGTGGGCGGCAATGGCGCGCAGCTCGCCGAGCATGCGCTGGACGGCGCCGGCCGAGCGGCCGACCTCGTCGAAGTCGTGGACGAGCAGGTGCACGTCGGGTTCGAGGTCGCCGTCGGCGATCGAGTTCGCGGCGCGCGAGATCTCGCCCAGGCGCTTCTTGATCTCGATCTGCGACCACAGCGACATCGCGATCACGGCCAGCAGGAACAGCACGGTCCCCGCGACGAACCACGTCTTGGCGTCGTCGATCCCGGCCTGCGGGTGCTTCGGGTCGATGCCGGAGATCTTCCCCAGCACGACGGTGATCTCCACGCTGACGAGGATCAGCAGCGCGACGACGGCCAGCGCGATGCGCATCCGTGTGGATGCGAGTCGGCTGACCTTGTGGGTCCCCTCCACCTCGGTCATGCCCCGAGTGTCGGCAAACGGGCATGACTCTTGAGCGCCGGGGGTCCGTGGTCAGCCGGTTGGCTCCAGCGCGACGGTCGCCGTCTGGGCCCGCACGTCGCGCGCCAGCGCGTAGCCGACCACGGCCAGGAGGAACACCGCGGCGAGCGTGCCGAGGGCGAGCGCCTCGAACGTCCCGCGGCTCACGCCCCACGTGTCGGCGAAGTTGTAGTCGATGCCGACCAGGCGCTCCAGCGTCCCCGGGAAGACCGCCACCCAGCTGCCCAGCGCGACCCAGCCGGTGGCCAGGATCGTCGCGATCCAGATGCCGGCGTCGCCGCCCGGCACGCGGTAGGGGCGGTGGACGTGCGGGTGCGAGAAGCGCAGCTTGAGCACCGTCGGGAAGATCCACAGGTAGGAGATCAGCGTGGTCGAGATCGCGATCGTCAGCACGACGGCGAACTTCGAGTCCGCGCCGCCGTTGAACGCGGCGACCGCGACCACCATGAAGATCGACGAGGTGATGCCCGACAGCGTGTTGACGCGCACCGGCGTCCCGAGCTTCGCGTTGAAGCGCCCGAAGTACCCCGGGAACGCGCCGTCGTAGGCGGCGACCGCGAGGATGCGGTCCGAGCCGATCATCCACACCGCGCCGGAGGTCAGCAGCGTCCCGACGAAGGCGAGCGTCACCGCGCCGAGCAGGAAGCCCTTGGCGCCGCCGTAGACGCTGAACGTCGTCGACACCGCGTCGAGGAAGCCGCCGATCCCGCTGACCGCCTCGGGCGGCAGGACCAAGATGATGCCGAAGATCGGGATGGAGTACAGCAACACGCCGATGATCGCGGAGCGCAGGACCGAGATCGGCACGTCGCGCTGGGGGTCCTGCATCTCCTCGGCCGCGCCGTTGCCCAGCTCGAAGCCGACGTAGTTGAACAACAGGACGGGGGCGAGGCCGAGGAAGACCGCGCCGGTCGGCTGCAGGTCGGCGACCGGGAAGCCGTGCACGCCGTGGTCGATGGCGTACACGACGACCGTCAGCGTGAAGAACCCCATGACGAACAGCCGCATGAACGCGCCGGCGTTCGGGATCCACTTGCCGCGCTGCAGCGAGGCGATCGCGACGCCGATCGAGAACCAGATGAACAGCAGCTTGAACAGGTAGTCGCCGACCGAGCCGGACGAGCCGACGCTGAAGATGTTGTCGTTCCACGCCTGGGTCGCGATGAAGGCCAGCGAGCCGCCGACCCACAGCGGGTTGGTCACCCAGTACAGGACCGCCGCGATCCCGCCGTGCAGGCGGCCGAACGCGAGCTTGGTCCACTCATACGGGCCGCCCTCCTGGGTGAAGGCGCTGCCGACCTCGGCCATCAGCAGCGCGTAGGGGGCGACGAACAGCACCGCGAGCAGCACCAGCCAGGTGAAGCCCTGCGGGCCGTTGGCCGCGACGAGGCCCAGCGTGTCCAGGCCCACGAAGGCGCAGACGGTGAAGAACAGGAGGTCGAAGCGGCGCAGCGACTTGTGCAGCTTGCCGCGCTCCTCGAGGGCCAGGGTGGTGGTCAGCTCGACGTCGGTCATCGGCGGGCACCGTACGCGCGTGGGGCCAGGACACCATGGCCCAGATGTCGCACGTGCGTACGACAGAGTGGCGGGGCGGTCAGCCCCAGAAGAGGTTGAACAGCCCGAACTGGCGCTCCGGACGCCAGGCCACGGCGGGGCCCAGGCGCATCCGCAGCGCGTCGTTGAGGCGCACGAAGCGCCAGGCGTGCAGCGCGTCGACGGCGGCCGCGTTGCCGTCCGGGACGATGAGGGTCCCGGCGCCGGGACCGGCGGTGGCGGCCGCCATCAGCGCGACGCCGGTCTCGGGGCGCAGCGAGGCGATCGCGGTGCCGGCGCCCCACGGCGAGGCGATCGCCCAACCGGTGATGCCGTCCGCGCCGCCGGGAGCGCTGACGCCGGCCAGCGGGTGGATGCTGTCCAGGACGGCGTCGCGGCGCTCGCCGGTGACCGCGAGGTCGAGCCTGCGCAGGCGGGCGCGGTCGGCGTCGGCCAGACGCTGGAGGTCGAGCGGCGGGGCGGCGCCGGCGACGCCGCGCCAGGCGACCGCGCGCTCCTCGGCGACGAAGCCGAGGCGCTCGTAGACGGGGCGGCCGGCCTCGGTCGCGTAGAGCAGGACGGTCGCGGCGCCGCGACCACGCAGCCAGCGCACGGCCGCCTCGGTCAGCGCGGTGCCCAGGCCGCGGCGGCGGCCCTCGGGCGCGACGCCGAGCGCGCCGATCCAGCCCGAGGTCTGAAACGCCGCGCAGCAGGCGACGCCGATGACCCCGCCGCCGGCCTCCGCGACGAGGATCGCGCCGTCCGGCGAGCGGCGCGGGTACTCCAGCAGCCGCGCGACCTGCGTGCCGAATCCGGCGCGGCGCAGCACGTCGACCGCGAGGGGCACCTCGCGGTCGGTGGCCGGTCGAATGGCCGATGCGAGTCGCACCGGCCGGACCCTACTCAGCGCCGCCGCCCGACCGCACCGCTGCCGCGCGCGGCTAGTAGCGCGGCGGCGGAGGCGGGTCGACGTAGCGGTCGCGCGTGACCGTCGTGTCGCGGCGGTTGTAGGCGAACAGCACGAAGAGCGAGATGAGGAGCCCGACGATCCCGACGATCATCAGGATGAGGCCGACGGTCGTCAGGTCCACCCCGCTGATGTGGTCCGTCACGGCGTAGCGCAGGATCGCGCCGGCCGCGATGAGGAAGAGTGACGTTCCGATGCCCATGGCCTGTTGGGATACCCCGGACGAATACGCTTCATCCATGAGCACGACCGTGACCGACGTCTACGCGATCCCCGAGGAGCTGCGCGACTTCCAGGCGCTGGTGCGGCAGATCGCCGTCGAGAAGGTCGCCCCGCGCGCGGCCGAGATCGACGCGACCGACGAGTACCCGTGGGACATCCGGACGCTGCTGGCCGAGAACGACATCCTGGCGCTGCCGTTCGCCGAGGAGTGGGGCGGGACCGGAACCGGGACGTTGATGTTGCAGATGGCCGTCGAGGAGCTGGCCAAGGCCTCGGCGTCGGTCGCGCTGATGCTCATGGTCCAGGAGCTGGGGACGCTGCCGATCCAGCTGTTCGGCTCCGACGAGCTCAAGGCGCGCTTCCTGCCCAGGTGCGCGACGGGGGAGTGGTCCCCGGCGTTCTGCCTGAGCGAGAGCGAGTCGGGCTCCGATGCCGCGGCGATGCGCACGACCGCCCGGCTGGACGGCGACGAGTGGGTCATCAACGGCACGAAGTCGTGGATCACCAACGCGGGCGTGGCGGACTTCTACGTCGTGTTCGCGGTGACCGACCGCGAGAACCGGCGCGTCACGGCGTTCGTCGTCGAGAAGGACCGGGCCGGGTTCTCGGTGCCCAAGTACGAGCACAAGCTCGGCATCCACGGCTCGCCGACGGGCCAGCCGGTGTTCGACGAGGTGCGCGTCCCGGCGGCCAACGTCATCGGCGAGGTGGGCCGCGGGATGTCGGTGGCCCTGGGCACGCTGGAGCGCACGCGGCTGGGCGCGGGGGCACAGGCGGTCGGGATCGCGCAGGGCGCCATCGACTACGCGGTGGGCTACGCCAAGGAGCGCACGGCGTTCGGCCGGCCGATCCTCGAGCTGCAGGGCCTGCAGTTCAAGCTCGCCGACATGCAGACGCGGACGGCCGCGGCGCGCGAGCTGCTCTACAAGGCGTGCGCGAAGATGGACCGCGGCGAGGCCGACAAGGCGATGTACTCCTCGATGGCCAAGCTGTTCGCCAGCGACACGGCGATGTACGTGACGGTCGAGGCGGTCCAGGTGCTCGGCGGGTACGGGTACGTGACCGAGTATCCCGTCGAGCGGATGATGCGCGACGCGAAGATCACCCAGATCTACGAGGGGACCAACGAGGTCCAGCGCGTGGTCATCGCACGCCAATTGGCCAAGTAGTCCCGGGAACGGCGGTCGCGGCGCAGTAGTCTGGTCCGCGATTGCCATGACGCCGCGCCGCACCGCTTTTGCCGCCGTGATCGCGATGAGCCTGGGGCTCACCATCATCGTGGTGCTCCAAGGTGGGTTCTCGCCCACCGGCCCGCTGCGGCTGGTGGAGATGGCGGGCGTGCTGGTGATGGCGGCGACGGCGATGCTCGGGTCGATGGCGATCGTCGGCGTCCGGATGGCCGGCTGGAAGGAGCCGGAGTCCGAGGCCGACTTCGAGCGCGTCGTGCTCCGCGCCGAGCGGCTGGCCCGCGAGGGCACCGCGGCCGAGCCCGACGAGCAGGAGTTCCTCGACCTCGACCCCTACGACGACGAGGACTTCGAGGAGCTCGTCCGCGACGCGATGGACGACCTGCCGGACCTCCTGCGCGCAGCCCTCGACCGCAACGTCGCCGTCGTCATCTCCGACGGCGGCCGCCGCCACCGCGCCTACGGCCTCTACAACGGCGACGGCGCCTCCCGCGACGACTACCCGGACCGGATCATCATCTTCCGCGACACGCTGCGGCGCGACTTCGGCCACGACGCGGACCTGCTGCGCCACCAGGTGACGGTGACGGTGCGCCACGAGCTGGCGCACCACATCGGCTTCGACGAGCTCGGCGTCCGCGACCTCGGGCTGTGATCTGAGGGGCGCCTCGGCGCCGCTCGCGGCGTCATCGCGGGAGGTCTGGGCTGGCGCCCTATCCCTCCCGCTCTTCCTTGCGAGCGACGCCGATCCGCGCCTCAGATCCCAGCCCGGGGAGCGGTGGCCGCTGCCCTCGGTCGCCGCGCCCTGCACGCCCGGGTCGTGCGCCGCGCCGCTGGCCGCAGTCAGCGTCCGTT
>JAOPZD010000317.1 GCA_025964295.1 Conexibacter sp. | reverse complement strand
CCGCCGACGCCCGCGCCGCCATCGCCGCGGCCCAGCAGCGGCTCGGACCGCGCGACGCCTAGGTGGCGGCGCGCCGGGGGCGGTTCGGCCCGAAGAGATCTCGATGGCATCTGACCCGCGCATATGGCGGGTCAGATGCCATCGAGTGGCCAACCGGCCCGAGCCGCCCGGCCCGCGCCGCCAAAGACGGCCGAGCCATCCCCACCTCCACCAACAGAACAACCTCCACGGGACCACCTACGCCTAGCGCGGCCGCGCCACGAGGTGCGCCAGCTGGTCGACGACCAGCCTGACGTGGCGGCGTCGCGTCGCCGGCTCGGCGAGGTCGCGGCCCATGCCGGCCAGGAACGTGTCGTGGTTGGCGCGCAGCGAGAACGTCAAGGCCACGAACAACAGGACCGCGTCGTCGACCGCGAACGGGGCGGTGCCGCGGCGGCGACCCGCGCGGCGCACGGCGGTGAACGCGTCGGCCATGACGGTCGAGGCGGTCGGGCGGGTCTCGCGCAGACGCGCGCCGCCGCCGAGGTCCTCCCAGCCGATGAGCCGGACGAACGCCGGGCGCTCGATCAGGAAGGTCAGGTAGTCGGCCACGGCCCGGCCCAGCGCGCGCCGCAGGCCGGCGTCGTCGCCCTGGCGATCCTCCGCCCAGGCGACCAGCGGCGCGAAGGCGGCGCGCGTCGCCTCGTCGCGCCCGGCGAAGACCTCGTCGAGCACCGCGCCGTACAGCCCCTCCTTGGACCCGAAGAAGTAGCTCGGCGTCCCGCGCGAGAGCCCGGCCGCCGCGCCAATCTCCTGCAGGCTCACGCCGTCGAAGCCGTGGTCGCAGAACCGGCGCTCGGCGACCGCCAGGAGCGCGGCGCGACTCTTGGCCGCATCGCGGCGGCGCGGCGGGGGTTCGGCGGCAGCGGCGTCCATCCGGGAGGCCGGAGGCTAGCGCGCCCCGCGGTCGTAACTTGCTGGCCGTTCAGCTATTTTACGACGCGCGATGGCCACGCTCTACTTCGACCTCGGCTCGCCCTACGCCTACCTCGCGGTCGAGCGCGCCGCCGGCGTCCTGCCCGCGCCGCCCCGCCTGCAGCCCGTCCTGGCCGGCGCGATCTTCACCCACCGCGGCCACGGCACCTGGGGCCACACCGAGGCCCGCGCCGCCCACCAGGCCGAGATCGAGCGCCGCGCCGCGCGCTACGGCCTGCCGCCCGTCCGCTGGCCGCCGGGCTGGCCGCCCAACACCCTTCAGGCGATGCGCGCGACGCTCTGGGCGCAGCAGGCCTACGACAAGGGCGAGGCCTTCGCCCGCGCGGCGTTCCGTGCCGCGTTCGCCGGCGGCGCCGACCTCGGCGACCCCGCCGTGCTCACCGCCATCGCGACGACCGCGGGCCTCCCCGCGCGGGAGCTGGCCGCAGGCCTCGCCGACCCCACCATCAGGGCCGCCCTGCGCGCGGTCACCGACGCCGCGATCGCCCGCGGCGTCCGCGGCGTCCCCACGCTCGCCACCGACGACGGCCGCCTGCTCTTCGGCGACGACCGCCTGGAGGACGCCGCCTAGGACGCCTTCCACGCGACGAGCGCCCGCGTCACCGCCTCGGGCTGATCGAGCGCCGAGATGTGCCCGCACCGCTCGACCACCACCAGCTCCGCGCCCGCGATCCCCGCGGCCAGCTCCTCCGCGCGCTCCGGCGGCGTCCGCCGGTCGCTGTCGCCGACGAGCACGAGCGTCGGCACCGCGATCGCCGCGAGCCCTGGCCGCGCGTCCTGGCGGCTCATGTAGGCCTCGGTCTCGCGCACCGCCGCCTCGGCGCCCGTGGCGTGCAGCATCTCGCGCTGGACGTCCAGCAACGCGAGGTCATCGACATGCGACGGGTGCACCAACAGCTCAAACGACGTCTCGACCAGCTCGTCCAGGCCGCCCGCCCGCAGCGTCTCGATCGCACCCCGCCGGATCGCCATCGTCGCCTCGTCGTCGGGCCGGGCCGTCGCGTCCAGCAGCGCCAGCCGGTCCACCCGCTGCGGCGCCGCGCGCACGATCGCCAGCGCGAGCGCGCCGCCCATCGACAGCCCGGCCAGCGCGAACCGCGGCGGCGCGGCCGCGAGGATCTGCTCGGCGATCGCCTCCATCGTGCCGGCGCGCGTGTGGTCGGCGACCATCACCGGCCCCTGGCGCCACAGCGCCGGGAGCTGCGCCGCGAAGAGGCGCGAGGTCGTGTAGAGGCCGGGGATCAGCACCGTGGGGAGCGGGGTCACCGCTCCCATCTTGGCGCGGACGCTACGGCGCCGCCAGCCGCGACGCCGCGCCCTCGCCGCGCGCGGTCATGAAGGCCAGCGGGGCGATCATCGCCCGCACCGCGAGCGCGCGCATCCGGCCGTGGCGCCGCGCCACGCGCGGGCCCAGCGCCGCGGCCAGGGCGGTGACCCCGGGCAGCGGCCGGACGTAGAGCTGCAGCGTCGCGATCAGCCCGTCCTCGTCCAGCGTGATGAGCATCGCCTCGCCGAAGCGCTGCCCGCGCACGCAACCCTCCAGCGTCAGCACCCGCGTGCGGTCATCGCCGGCGTCGTCGAGGTAGACGACCTCGGAGACCGCCGCCTCGACGTCCTCCAGCAGATCGCGCAGCTGCGCCTTGCCGCGAAACGCGAAGCGGTCGCTGATCGGCGAGCGCAGGACCACGTCGTCGCGCAGGCAGGCGACCATCGCGTCGACGTCGTGCGCCTCGGCGGCGGCGCGGTAGGCGGCGAGCGGGCTGTCGACGGCGAGGCTCATGTGTGCGACGGTACGCACGAGCGCCACCCCGCTCTACGGCCATGCGACACCAACTTGCCCCCATCCTTCATCACGACGTGCTGAACGAGCTCGCGGCCGCGCTGCGGGCCGACCTGCCCGGGCTGACCGACGAGACCGAGGGCCTGCTGCACCGCGAGCAGCCGGCGCTGGTCGCCCGCATCGACCAGGCGATGATCCGCGACGGGATCGGCTTCACGCACGAGCGCTTCGTCGCGCTGCTGGAGGGCGGCGCGGCCGACGACCGCGACCGGCACGTGGCCTTCGGCGCGGCGATGGCGGGCGCGGGCGTCAGCGTCGAGGAGCTGCTGGCCGGCTACCGCGTCGGCGCGCAGGTCTGCTGGCGCCACCTCGCCCGGCACGCGACCCGCTTCGGCCTCGACGCCGGCGTCGTCCTCTCGCTCGCCTCCGCCGCGATGGCCTACGGCGACGAGCTGGCGGCCAACTCGCTGGAGGGCTACGCCAACGCGGCCGAGGCCTCCTACGGCGCCCGGGCCCGCGAGCGCCAGGCGCTGCTCGACGCGCT
>JAOPZD010000279.1 GCA_025964295.1 Conexibacter sp. | reverse complement strand
TCGCCGACGGCACGCCGCTGGCCGTCATCTTCTGCCCGCGCGGCTGCACCGTCGGGGTCGACGGCCGGCTCGCCCTGCACGGCCGCGCGACGCAGGCGCGGGCGACGAGCGCCGCCGGCCTCACGCTCGTCCACCGCACGCTGAAGGTCACGGCCGCCCGGCCCGGCGTCGTCCGCCTCGCGCTGACCAAGGCCCAGCGCACCCGGATCGCCCGCGCCCGCAGCGCCACGATCACCCTCACGCTGCGCACGAAGGCCGGCGGCAGGACCAGGACCGTCCACCGCGCCTTCACCCTGCACACGCGCTAGACCGGAAGCCGGGGCAACATCACCCGGAGCGGGTGAGTGATTTCCCCCGCACGGGTTCGCGAGGGCGGTACGGTCGCGAATGCGGCCCCCGCTCTGTCGCTGGACCGGGGGCGGGGGCCGCACTGCGCTTGCTTCCCATGCGTGGACGTTGCGCGTCCGCCCGCAGTGTCTCCGCAGCCGCGCGGGGTGAAACAACCGCGTCTCGTCGAGGCGTCTCCCGCGCTCAGTTCGGAACGCGGAGGGTGGCGCGCGGCGTGGTTCGTCGGCAATGACGGCGAGGACGCGGGAGGGGACCGCAACCGCTCGGGGTACGGCTTGGCCGTCGTGGCAGCGCTGAGCGGAGTGATTCGGGCCCGAAGCGACACTCGTACGCGTAGAACCCGCGCATATCGCGGGTTCGGCGCGTCTCGTCGCTCGATGGCATCCAACCCGCGGATATCGCGGGTCGGCTGCCATCGAGTTTCATTCGGGCCGAATCGCCCCGCCCGTCCGCGCGGTCTGACTAGGCCGCTGCGCCGCGCGCCTTGGTCCCCCGCGCGCGCAGCGTCCAGCAGAGCTCGAGCTCTTGCTTGGTCGGCCCCTTCTTGTCGGGCCCCGGCGTCTCGAGGATCACCGGCAGCCCGTCGAAGCGCGGCTCGGAGAGGAACACCGCGCAGCCGTCCTCGCCGAGCTCGCCCTGGCCGACGTCGGCGTGGCGGTCGCGGTTGGACCCCAACCCGCCCTGGGAGTCGTTGAAGTGCAGCGAGCCGAGGCGCTCGATCCCGACGATCGAGGCGCAGTCGTCGAGCACCTGGGTCAGCCCCTCGGCGGTCCGGATGTCGTACCCCGACGCGTACAGGTGGCACGAGTCCAGGCACATGCCCAGGCGCTCGTCGCCGCCCGCGGCGTCGATCAGCGCGGCCAGCTCGCCGAAGGACCGGCCCAGCGTGCCGCCGGCGCCCGCGGTGTTCTCCAGGTGCAGCGCGCAGTGCTCGCTCTCGGCCAGCGCCTCGCGGATCACCGCGCCCGCGCGCTTGATCGCCGGCGCGACCTCGCCGGTTTTCGCCGACCCCGGATGCAGGACGACCGACACCGCACCCAACGCGTCGCCCGCCTGCAGCGAGGCGATCAGCGACGTCAGCGTCTTGGCCCGGATGTCGGGATCCTCGGACGCCGCGTTGAGCAGGTAGACGGCGTGGATCAGCAGCGCGTCGACGTCGGAGCCGGCCATCGCCGCCCGGAAGTCCGCGACCGCCTCGTCGCTGTAGACCGTCGGCTTCCACGCCCGCGGGTTCTGGTTGAAGATCTGGATCGCGCTGGCACCGCGTTCGGTGCCGCGCTCGACGGCCTTCGCTGGACCGCCGGCGGGGGAGACGTGTGCGCCGATGAGCATGTGCCTAGAGTCCTATCTCAATGCGCGAACGGATCGCCGCCCGATCGCCCGGGCCTGTCACCTAGAGTGACGGCGATGCGCGTCCGCTTCGCTCCCTCGCCCACCGGCGCCCTGCACATCGGGGGTGCCCGCACCGCCCTCTACAACTGGCTGATGGCGCGCGGCAACGCGGGCACGCTGGTCCTGCGCATCGAGGACACCGACCGCGAGCGCTCGACGCCCGAGAACGTCGAGCAGATCCTGGACGCCCTGCAGTGGCTCGAGCTCGACTACGACGAGGGGCCGATCTCCCAGCTCTCGCGGACCGAGCGCCATCAGGAGTTGTTGAACAAGCTGCTCGACGAGGGCAAGGCCTACAGGTCCAACGCGACCGGCGACGACGTCAAGGCCTACAAGTCGGCCCATGGCGCCGACAAGGGCTTCCGGGGCGAGGCCGAGCCCGACGGCGCCGTCCGCCTCCGCGTCCCCGACGAGGGCTCGACCACCGTCCAGGACGTCATCCGCGGCGACACGGTCTTCCAGCACGTGCATATGGACGACCCGGTGATCGCCCGCGCCGACGGCAGCGTCCTCTACAACTTCGCGGTCGCCGTCGACGATATGGACGCCGAGATCACCCACGGCGTCCGCGGCGAGGACCACCTCTCCAACACGCCCAAGCAGCTGCTGGTCTACGAGGCGCTCGGGGCCACCGAGCCCGCCTTCGCCCACCTGCCGCTGCTGCACGGGCCCGACGGCAAGAAGCTCTCCAAGCGCCACGGCGCGGCCTCCGTCCAAGAGCTGCGCGACGCCGGGTTCCTGCCCGAGGCCGTCCGCAACTACCTCGCGCTGCTCGGCTGGGGCGCCGCCGACGACCAGACGATCCTCTCCACCGAGGAGCTCGTCGCGCAGTTCGACGTCGCGCGCGTGCAGAAGAACCCGGCGCAGTTCGACGTCAAGAAGCTCACGTGGCTCAACGGCCAGTACGTCCGGTCGCTGTCGGTCGACGAGCTGACCGCGCGCCTGGAGGCGTTCACCGGGCGCACCGGCCTGCGCGAGGCGGTCGCGATCTCCCAGGAGAAGATCGGGACGCTGGCCGACTTCTGGCCGCTGGCGGGGTTCCTGTTCGACGGCCCGTCCGCCGACGACGCCACGGCCCGCGAGAAGTGGCTCGACGCCGGGCACCGCCACGCGCTCGTGCAGGCGCGCGAGGCGCTGGCGAGCATCGACGACTTCGGCGTCGACCGCATCGAGGTCGCGCTGCGCGAGGTCGTCGAGGCCGATCCGGAGCGCAAGCCCAAGGACGTCTTCCAGCCGATCCGCGTCGCGCTGGCGGGGACGACGATCTCGCCCGGCATCTTCGAGTCGCTGGCCGTCCTGGGGCGCGAGGAGTCGCTGCGGCGCCTCGACGCGGCGCTGGCCGCGTCCTGAACCCATACCGCGAAACCCGCCGGTCGGACGACGCACCAGACAAGTGTTCGATCACGTGCTCAATCATCCGTCCACGGCTGCCGATAACCGGGAGGTAAGACGGGCCAGGAGACCTTCCCGTGCCCATGCCCATGGAGCCCAGAGACGACATGCCCCCAGCCGCAGCAGCCTCTTCGAGCCAGCACACGCCGGCCGCTGATGTCCAGCGCCGACACAACGAGGGTCACGGTCGTCGCCTGACGGCCGCCTTCGAGGCGCTCGAAGCCTTCCCCGCGCTTGCGGAGTCCCGCAACCGCCTCCTCCGCGTCGTGCGCCAGGAGCGCGTGTCGACCGGCGAGGTGGTGGCCGCCGTCGAGTCCGACGTCGCGCTCGTGATCTCCGTCCTGCGCCTGGGCAACCAGGTGGAGGGCAAGACGCGCGGCAAGGTCGAGTCCGTGGTCCAGGCGGTGGAGCTGCTCTCGCCCGAGGCCGTCCAGGCCCTGGCGACCCGCGCCCGCACCTTCGACTTCTTCGAGCGCTCGTCCGTCTGGGACGCGGCGCCCGAGCGCTTCCGCCTGCACGGCGTCGCCACCCAGCGCGCCGCCGACCGCCTCGCCACCGAGGCCGGCTACGAGCACCGCGACCGCCTGATGGTCACCGCGCTGCTGCACGACATCGGCAAGCTCGTGCTGATGCACGCCTACCCCGGCTACCCGGGCCAGGTGCACGGCAACGCCCGCACGCCCGAGGAGCGCATCCACCGCGAGCGCCGCGAGCTCGGCGTCGACCACGCTCTGGTCGGCGGCGTCCTGGCCCGTCGCTGGGGCCTGCCCAAGGCCGTCGCGTCGGTCATCGAGCGCCACCACGCCGACGACGCCCAGGGCGAGGCCGCCTTCGTCCGCCTGGCCGACATGCTCGCCCACTACTCCCAGGGCGGCGCGGTGTCGCCGACCGAGCTGCTGAAGTGCGCCCGCACGATCGGGCTCGGCCCGAGCGAGCTGCGCAGCGTCATGTACGACCTGCCCTACCCGACGACCGGCCGCACGCGCCAGATCGACCCGTGCCCGCTGAGCGGCCGCGAGGTCGAGGTGCTCAAGCGCCTGGCCGAGGGCAAGGTCTACAAGCAGATCGCGCTGGAGCTCTCGCTGAGCACCTCCACGGTCCGCACGCACCTCCACAACATCTACGGCAAGCTCGGCGCGGTCGACCGCGCCCAGGCCGTCCTGATCGCCACCGAGCGCGGCTGGCTCTAAGCCCCGCTAGGGCAGGCTGAGCGTCACCACCGGCGGGTCGTGGTCCGACACGCCGGTGGGCGCCGTCGTGTCGTTGCGCTCGTAGTAGTCGTTGTCGAAGTGGACGTACAGCAGGCCCTGCACGCGCGCGGCCAGCGCCTTGGTCACGAAGATGTGGTCGAGCGTCTGCAGCTGGCCGTTGTAGGCGAAGGAGTAGCGGTTGGTCGCCGGCGCCCGGCTCCACAGGTTGCGCAGCGTCGTGCCGTTGGCGACGAGGTCGCCGGTCAGCGCCGGCGCGTCCTCGAAGTCGTTGAGGTCGCCGAGGACCATGACCGCGCCGCCGGAGGACTCCAGCGCCCGGACCTGGTCGTTGACGAACGCCGCCTGCGCCTGGCGGCAGGCCTCCGGGTGGCTCTGCGAGGCCCAGTGGTTGCCGATCAGCGCGAAGCGCGCGTCGCCCTTCTGGATGCCGATCTCCAGCGGCGGGCGCTCGAAGAGCTTGGCGGAGGTGCCGTCGTCGGCGCAGCCTGACGCGGTCGTTGTGGCGCTGACGCCGAGCTGGCGCACGTCGGTGACCGCGATCCCGCTCTTGATCAGGAACCCGACGGCGATGTGGCGCGCGTCGTTGGAGGCCTTCCAGATCGCGGAGTAGTTGCCCAGCTTGGCGGCGACCTCCTGCAGCGAGGCCTCGCTGGCGACCTCCTCGACGGCCAGGACGTCGGGCTTGTGCATCAGCTTGATCGCGTTGGCCAGGCGCGTGGTCTTGGCGTCGATCTCGGCCTGGGTGAACGTGTGGCCGTCGTCGGTCATGCCGGCGCCGAACAGGTTCTCCATGTTGAAGTTCGCGACCCGGATGGTGCCGGGCGCGGCCTCGGGCGCGGGCGGCGGGTAGGCGATCGGCCCGGGCGCGACCGCGGGCCGGTGGCCGGGCTGGGGCAGCAGCTGGTACTCGGAGAACGAGAAGCCGAGCGGGCCGACGGCGTCGGTGACGCGGCTGAACAGGTCGGCCTTGACGCGGGTCGTCGAGGCCGGCGTGGCCGAGGGGTTGGCCGGGTCGACGTCGGCCGAGCCCGCGTCCTGGGCGAGCGAGAGCAGGTTCGGCGGGCCGGCGGCGGGGCCGTTCGGGTCCCGCAGGACGCGCTTGCGGGCGGTGCCGGGCTGGACGAAGAGCTCGCCGAACTTGTCGGTGCCGCCGGAGTTGGCGGTGCCCGTCGCCAGGCTGACGCGCATGCCCTCGAGCGTCTCGTAGTAGGGGCGCGAGCCGCTTGCCGCGACGGTCTGCGCGGCGGCCGAGTCCGGGTCGAGCTGGACGGCGGCCGGCAGGTTGGCCGGCTTGGCGGTCCCGGTGAAGGCGGCCGCCTGGCCGGTGGCGTTCAGCGTGGTCAGGTTGTAGAGCTCGGTCACCGTGCCGCTGACCGTGACGGTCTGGCCGATGTGGCTCGCTGCGCGGTCGGCCGCGGGCAGGCCGCCGACGAAGATGCCCTCCGAGGTGGTGGTGTCGGTGTCCTGGGCGATCGTGGGCGCCTCGACGTAGATCCCGGCCTGGCGCGGGTCGAGGTTGACGTAGTTGGCGACGCCCTGCTGGTTGTCGACGCCGACGACCACGCCGGTGATCTCGACCTTCTGGCCGACGAGCGGGCTGGTCGCGCCGGCGCCCTGGATCGCGTGGATGGCCGTGGGCGTCGGCGGGGCGGCGCAGGGCGCGCCGCACGCGGTGCCGTCGGCGCTGCCGGAGGGGGCGCCGAAGTCGGCGGCGTTGTCGTCGGTGTCGTCGTGCCGGGTGAAGGTGAAGTCGGCGCCGGTGGCCGGGAGCGTGATGCCGGGGCCCTCGGCGCAGGCGGTACCGGGCGCGCCGGCGCCGTCCTGGATCGCGCCGGCGGCGTCGCGGAGCTGGAAGCCGCCGTCCTCCTTGACCTGGAAGCCGTAGGTCGCGTCGGCGGTGGCGGTGTAGTCCCCGGCGCTCTTGCCGAAGACGAACGAGGCGCCGGCCGGCAGCTTGGTGCCCGCGGGCAGGGCGTCGCCGTCGGTGCCGATGCGCGACGTGCCGCCGGACGTGTAGCAGTCATAGAGCTGCCACTTGGAGAGGTCGACGGTGGCCGGCGAGGTGTTGGTCAGCTGGACGTACTCGTCGTACTGGGAGGCGGCGGTCCGGGTGCGCAGCTTGGAGATGACGACGCCGGAGGGCGAGGTGGCGGCGGCGGGTCCGGCGAGGGCCAGGAGGGCGGCCGCGGTGACGGCCAGGGCCGCGACGGCGGGGGAGACGAGTCGGCGCATACGCATGAGGCTGCTCCCATTCCCACATTTCGCTGTTGTGGTCCTGTGACGTGTCCGACGACGGGTGCTTGTCGTAGAGTCGAAGGGGGATGCTCTCGATCACGACGAAGTCGCCCTACGCGCTGAAGGCCCTCACCGAGCTCGGCCGCCAAGGCGGCGACTCCCCGATCCCGATCGGCGAGCTGGCCCGCCAGCGCGGCATCCCGGTCCAGTTCCTCGAGCAGCTCTTCGCCGTGCTGCGGCGCGCCGGGCTGCTGAAGTCCCAGCGCGGGGTCAAGGGCGGCTACTCGTTCGCCAAGCCCGCCTCGGAGATCACGGTCCTGGAGATCGTCGAGCTCCTCGACGGGCCGTTGGGCAGTGGCTCGGAGGGCATCTTCCTGGAGGCCGCCAACGCCGCCCGCGAGGTGCTGGCCAAGACGACGGTGGCCGACGTGGTCGAGCAGGAGAAGAAGGCCGCGGGCGTGGCCATGTACTACATCTAGGGCGCGCGCCGTCAGCCCGTCGCCCAGCGCAGCGTGCCGGTGCGGCAGGTGCCGCCGTGGCGGCGGTCGATCGCGGCCCCGGAGATCGTGCCGGAGGCGTGGTGGGTGCGCAGGAGCTGGCCGGTGAGGTGGAAGCGGACGCGGCGCAGCGCCGGCGTGGCGGGGGCCTTGATGGTGGTGTCGAAGGCGCCGGCCGGGCTGAGCGGGAGCTGGTCGCGCCGGCTGAGGATGGAGAGCCTGACCGTCTGGTGGCGGCGGTGGGCGCAGGTGAGGCGCAGCGTGGCGGTCGCGCGGGTGAGGGTGCGGCCGGCGGCGCCGACGGTGAGGCGGAGCCTGGTGGTGGGCTTGGTCCGGATGCGGGCGGTCCAGGAGCCCTTGGGCACCGGGAGGCCGCGCCGCGTCTTCGCCGGCGCCGGCGCGGGAGCTGCGGGAGCGGTTGGGGTGCTTGGTGCGCCGCCCGCGCCGGCGGCCGGCGGGAACGTCGGCGTCATCAGCGCCGGGTCCGGTGGCCCGTTGCCGGGGCAGACGCCCGTGCGGTTGGCCGCCAGCGCGTGGCAGAGGTCGGCCGCGCCGTAGCGGGACGAGCCGGCCGTGCGGTCGGGGTCGGTGGTCCCCAGGATGCGCGCGGCGACCTCGTCGTTGACGCGGCCGTTGTGGTTGAGGTCGGTCACCGTCGGCCAGACGGTGGCGGCGATCGCGGCCACCATCGGCGCGGCGAACGAGGTGCCGCTGGAGTAGGCATAGGCCGTGACGGCGGGGTCGCCGGCGGGCGCGCCGAAGTAGGTGGTGGCGTAGGTCGGCTGGGTCGAGAGGATGTCCTGGCCGGGCGCGGTGACCGAGACCCAGGAGCCGTAGTTGGAGAACGACGCCCGCCGGCCGGCGATGTCGGTCGCGCCGACGCTGATCGCGTTGGGCTCGGCGGCCGGGTACTCGGGCGTCGAGGAGCCCGAGTTGCCCGCCGCGGCGACGACGAGCGCGCCGTGGCTCCAGGCGTAGTCGACCGCGTCGTGGATGACGCTCGTGAAGCCGTGCCCGGCCTGGCTGGTGTTGATGACCTGGGCGCCCGCGTCGACGGCGGCGACGATCCCGGCCGCGAGCGTGGCGGCGGGGATCGCGCTGTCGCTGGTCTGGTCCGTGTCCTTGACGATGATCAGCGCCGCGCTGGGGTCGACGCCCGCGATCCCGATCCCGTTGCCCCAGCCCGCGCCCGCGATGCCGGCGACGAACGTCCCGTGGCCGACGTGGTCGGTCGCGTCGCCGTCGCCGGCGACCGACATGGTGGACACGATCCGCCCGGCGAGGTCGGGCTGGTGGACGTCGACGCCGGAGTCGACGATCGCGATCTTGACCGCGCCCGAGCCCATGCCGCGCTGCCAGCCCAGCGGCGCGTCGATGTCGGCGCCGAAGACCGGCGCGGGCGTGGCGGACGGCGCGATCGTGTGCGCGTCGTTCTGCAGGTACCACTGCTTGCGCACCAGCGGGTCGTTGGGCAGCGGGCAGGACGCGTCGCCGGCGCAGTCGGCGTGCGCGGAGGCCGGCGGGACGGGACCCGTCGCGAGCACCCACAGCGCGGCCCCCGCCAGCGCCCATCGAAGACCCCTCACGTCCACCATCTTGCCGGGCGGGCCGGTCAGGCGTCGAGCCCGCGCTCGGCGATGTAGGCCTGCAACAACCGCTTCGGCGCCCGCGCCGCCCAGGCATCTTCGACCATCTCCAGCAACAAGGCGGGCGCGATCGCGCCGTAGCGCACCCGCACCGCCGCGAGGCGCTGCCCCCACCAGCGCTCGCTGCACACCTCCGGATGGGCCTGCACGAACGCGAGGATCGCCGGCTCACCGGGCATCAGGTTGACGCCCTCGTCGTCGAGCATCGTCGCGAAGCGCTTGCCCCGTACCCGGAACGCGGGCAGGTCGCCGTGGACGTACTCCTCCACCTCGGGCAGCCCGAGGACCATCGCGCGCACCGCTTGGCGGTCCATGCCCGGACGCTAGCCGGCGCCCGCCTGTCGGGGCTGCCGCACGCCGCGCGCCTGCCACAGCGCGGCGGCGGCCAGGACGATCGCGCCC
>JAOPZD010000276.1 GCA_025964295.1 Conexibacter sp. | reverse complement strand
CGAGCCGCACGTCCAGGCGCCCGAGCGTCGGCGAGTCGTAGCGGACGACCACCGACCGCGCCGCGCCGGGACCGCCCTTGCGGCCGCCGGCCTCCTCGCGCTCCTCGACGTGGATGCGCGCGAGCGCGCCGCCGGGCAGCGCCACCTGGTAGGCCGAGCTCGGGACCTGCGGCGCCTGCTCGGCCGCCTGCGCCTGCGGTCCTTCGACGATCTTGAGGTGGATGCGGTCGGTGCTGGCCTCCTCGACGCGCAGCCGCAGGACCTGGCCCGCGGCGACGTCGCCCGGCAGCTGCGCGGCGAGCTTGACGCCGGCGACGTTCAGCGTCCGGGCGTCGAGCACGCGGGCCATCACGACGGTGCCGGGCGTCAGCGTGAGGTTCGGCAGCAGGCCGCGCAGCAGGACCAGGTTGACGGGCACGGCGTCCATGTCGGCCGACAGGTTCGCACGTCGTCCGCCCGCCTCAAGTCCGGCCCCGGCCCGCCGACATCTGAGAGGGCATGGAACGTGGGCTCTACATCGCCGCCGCCGGCATGGTCGCCGAGATGGTGCGGCAGGATCAGATCGCCAACGACCTCGCCAACGCGGCGACGCCGGGCTACAAGTCCGACCAGTCCCAGCAGCGGTCGTTCTCGGATCTGCTGCTGCAGAACACCAAGACCGGCGAGACCATCGGCAAGCTCGGCCAGGGTCCGTTGATCACCAAGCAGGTGACCAACCTCGACCCCGAGGCGCTGCGCTCGACCGACGAGCCGCTGGACCTCGGCATCGCCGGGCCCGGCTACTTCGCGATCCAGACCAAGACCGGCGTGAAGTACACGCGCGACGGCTCGTTCATGGCCGCCGCCAACGGCACGCTGACCGACCAGCTCGGCAACACCGTGCTGGGCACCGACCGCAAGCCGGTCAAGGTCAACGCCGACGGCACCGTCGACCCCACCAAGGTCGGCAACTTCGCGCTGACCGGCGTCAAGAAGCAGGGCGACTCCTACTTCAGCGGCACCGCCGCGGGCGCGGGCAAGGGCGAGGTCCAGTCCGGCGTGCTCGAGAGCTCCGGCGTCGACGCCGGCCGCACCATGGTCGACATGATGGCTTCCCTGCGCGCCTTCGAGGCGGGCCAGAAGGCCATCACGACCATCGATGGCACGTTGCAGCAGGCCGCCGGCCAAGTCGGCAACCTCCCCGGCTAGCGCCGCGGAACCCCTGCTCAGGCCGCAGATCGCGGCGCGGACACGTCCATCAACGGACGGATGTCCCATCACTTCTCAAGTCGGTTCGGGCCCTGCCGATCACCGGAGGGACAGAGGACTCCGATGGCTGGACCGCCCTTGGCGGAAGCCGGAGATCCTGATTTCCCTCCTTCCCAGGAGACCCGGTGAAAAGTGCTTGAAGGCATGTACACGGCTGCCGCCGGAATGGCGGCACAGCAGACGCGTCTCGACGCCGTCTCAGCGAACCTCGCGAACGTCGACACGACGGGCTACAAGTCCGCGCGTGTGGCCTTCCGCGACCTCGTGTACGACGATGCCCAGGGCTACGGCGCCGCGAAGGGCGTCACCATCGGCGCGGGCTCGGCGGCCACGTCGATCGGCCGCAGCGCCGCCCAGGGCGCGCTGCAGGACACCGGGCGCTCGCTGGACGTCGCGCTCAACGGCCCCGGCTTCATCGGCGTCAAGCTCGCCGACGGGACCAAGGCGCTGACGCGCGACGGCAACCTCGACGTCGGCGCCGACGGCCGCCTCAAGCTCCACACCGGCCAGCTCGTCGAGCCGGCCATCAAGATCCCCGCGGGCACGAACGCCGAGCAGATCACGATCGCCGCCGACGGCACCGTCTCGGTCGCCGCCAAGAAGGTCGGCCAGATCCAGCTCCTCGACGTCCCCGCCCCGGCCGCGCTCAAGGGCGGCCCGGACAACACCTTCGTGACGACCACCGGCTCGGGCGCCGCCCGCGCCGCGGCCAGGTCCACCGTCTTGACGCAGGGCACGCTCGAGGGCTCCAACGTCGACCAGGCCCAGGCCATGACCGACATGATCGAGGCCCAGCGCGCCTTCCAGCTGGCCAGCAAGGCCATCACCACCCAGGACCAGATCCTCGAGATCGCCAACCAGGTGAAGAAGTGATGAGCACGCTGCCGCCCATCGACAACTCGCTCCTGCCCGCCGACGTGCGCAACGGCACGAAGGCCGACCAGGACAACTACAAGTCGGGGCTGGCGTTCGAGCGCCAGCTGGTCGAGCAGCTCACGCAGTCCCTGGCCGAGACGACCAAGGCCCAGCAGTCCGGCGACGACGAGGACGGCTCCTCGGCGGCGACCGACTCCTACAAGGAGATGCTGCCCGGCGTCATGGCCGACAGCATCATGTCGGCTGGCGGCCTCGGCCTCGCCCGGTCGATCGCCCAGAACCTCAAGGAGTCGGGCAAGTGAGCGCCACGGCCCTCGCCCCGGCGGCCCCGACCGCCTTCGGCACCGACGTCCTGCGCCACCTCGACGCGCAGATCGCCTCTGCCCGCCGGCTGCTGGACGCCGTCCTGCTCCAGGGCGCCGCGATCCGCAACCGCGAGGTCGACGCCGTCCTCGCCCGCCTGGGCGAGATGCAGGCCGAGATGGAGCGCCGCTCCGGCCTGGAGCGCGACCGCGTCCGGATCCTCACGCAGGCCGGCGGCGGCCTCGGCATCCCGGCCCACCAGGTGACGCTCGAGGCGCTCACCCACCTCTTGAACCCCAACGAGGCGCTCGCGGCCAAGGGCCGCAGCGCCGAGCTGCGCGGCCTCCTCGCCGAGGTCCAGCGCGAGCACGTCGTCAACCGCGCCCTCATGCGCCAGGAGCTCTCGTTCCTGTCGCACCTGACCCGCCAGCTCGGCGTGGACGGCGAGGACGTCGGCTACCGGCCGCCCAGCGAGCCGGGCGCCACGATGCGCGCCACCCTCGACCCGGCGGCCCAGCCGGTGCGGATCCGCCGCGCCCTGGACCTCGAGGCCTAGGCCACCATGTCGATCCCCGCCTTCACCGGACTCAACACCGCCCTGCGCGGCGTGCAGGCCCAGCAGGCCGCCCTCGACGTGGTGTCGCACAACATCGCCAACGTCGAGACGCCCGGCTACAGCCGCCAGCAGGTGGTCTTCGGCGCGTCGCCGACGCTGGACATCGACTCCGGCGCCAAGCAGGACGGCACCGGCGCGCAGCTCGGCACGGGCGTCGACGTCCTCAGCTACCGCCGCCTGCGCGACGACTTCCTCGACCTCCAGTACCGCGCCCAGAGCATGACCGCGTCGCAGTCCGACGTGACGGCCAAGCGCCTGAGCGTCGTGCAGAGCACGCTGGCCTCCAACACGGACTCCGACCTGGGCAAGCTGCTCGACAAGTTCTGGACCTCGTGGGACACGCTGGCCTCCAACCCGACCAGCACGGACGCCAAGGCCGCCGTCGTCGGCGCCGCCCAGAACCTCGCCCAGCGCTTCACCACCCTGGACTCCGACATCGCCTCGGCCGGCACGCAGGCCACGACGGCGATCTCCGACATGCTCGGCGACGCCGGGCCGATCAAGCCGATCGCCGACGAGCTGGCCAAGCTCAACACGCAGATCAACATGGCCCAGTCGGCGGGCGCGCAGCCCAACGACCTGCTCGACCGCCGCGACCTGCTGCTCGACCAGCTCTCCCAGTACGGCCAGGTCTCGGTCAGCGCCGACCCGACGCTCGACGCGGCCGGCAAGCCCGCCTACCCGGGCATGATCCAGGTCAGCTTCGGCGGCGCGACGACCCCGCTGGTCTCCCAGGCCACGGTCACGATGCCGACCACCGCGACGCTGTCGGCCACGCCCGGCGGCCAGCTCGGCGGCCTGCAGGACGTCGTCACCAAGGCCGACGGCTACCGCACGACGCTCGCGTCGATGGCCGGCTCGATCATCACCAACGTCAACGCGCTGTCGGCCGCCCCGGTCTTCACCGGCACGGGCGCCAACGACATCGCCGTCGTGGCGACCTCGGCGACGATCAGCGCCGGCGCCGCCGGCGGGGCGGTCGGCGACAACAGCGCCGCCAACGCCATCCGCGCCCTGCGCGGCGGCAGCATCGACACCACCTACTCGGGCCTGGTGCGCCAGATCGGCTCCGACGTCCAGTCGGCGACCAGCGCGAACACCACGGCCACGAGCGTGCTGACCAACATCACCGCCCAGCGTCAGTCGGTCTCCGGCGTGTCGATGGACGAGGAGATGGCCAGCATGATCCGCTTCCAGCGCGGCTACCAGGCCGCGGCGCGAGCGCTCACCACGATGGACGACCTGCTCAACACCTTGATCAACTCGACCGGTCGGGTGGGGATGTAGCCGATGCGCGTCACGAACAACATGGTCAGCGACCGCGTCATCGCCGACCTGCAGGCGCGCTACGCCGCGCTGGCCAACACGCAGCTGCAGATCTCCACCGGGCGCCGCGTCAACGCGCCCTCCGACGACCCGACCGCCGCGGCGCAGGAGCGCCTGCGCGAGTCCGAGCTGTCGGGGATCAAGGCCAGCCAGGACAGCGTCGCCGGCGTGCAGACGCGGCTGACGTCGATGGAGTCGAGCATGGAGAGCATCCGCAGCGTGCTGTCGCGCGCCAACGAGCTCGCCCTGACCGGCGCCAGCGGCTCCTACAGCCAGGCCGACCGCAACACGATCGCCAACGAGATCGACCAGCTCGTCAAGAGCGTCAAGGACGCGGTCAACGTCAAGGTCGGCGACGACTACGTCTTCTCGGGCACGAAGTCCGACACCGCGCCGTACTCGACGGCGACCGGCGACGCCTACCAGGGCGACGCGGGCGCCGTGACGCGCGACGGCGGCGCCGGCGTGACGCTGCAGAACAACCCGTCCTTCACCGGCATCGGCGGCACCACCCAGCCGCTCACCGCCGACGCGATCCTGGGCAACGGCAGCGCCGCCGGCGACGGCAAGGTGCTCGACGCCCTGACCCAGCTCGCCGCGCACCTGCGCGGCGGCACGCCCGCCGACCTGCAGGCGATCCAGACCACCGACCTGCAGGCGATCAAGGCCAACCAGACCGCCGTCAGCACCGCCGTCTCGGCGCTCGGCGCGATGGGCAACCGGGCCACCGCCGCCCTCAGCCGCCTCGGCGACCTCGAGGACGGCACCACCCAGAGCATCGACGACCTCACGGGCGTCGACCTGGCCAAGGCCATCACCGACTACTCCTCCCAGTCTGCCGCCTATCAGGCCTCCTTGAAGGTCGGCGCGCAGATCATCCAGCCGTCCCTACTGCAGTTCCTCTCATGAGCCAGGGACTGAACAACCCCAACAATGGAGGCGACTCCCACATGGCAGTTACGCTCCAGTCGAGCCGCTTCGGGGAGCTTCAGATCCCCGCCGAGGCTGTGCTCGACTTCCCCAACGGCCTCATCGGCCTCGGCGGCCGGCGCTTCGCCCTCCTCGCTCGCAGCGAGGAGTCCGCGTTCGTCTGGCTGCACTCGATGGACGACCCCGAGCTAGCAGTTCCCGTGACGAGCCCCTGGCGGTTCTTCGAGGGCTACGAGCTCGAGCTGTCCGACGACGAGGCCGAGCGCATCGGGGTCTCCGGCCCCGAGGACGCCATGGTCTACGTGACCGTCCGGTCCGCCGCCGCACTCGAGGACTTCTGCGCCAACCTCCGCGCGCCGATCCTCGTCGTGGGCAACCAGGGCCATCAGGTCATCAACCAGACCCCGGACGCCCCCGTCCGCGCTCCGCTCTTCGCCGGCCTCCAGGAGGAGCCGTCGACGAAGGCCGCCTAGCCCTCTCTGTACGCTCGAACCCCCGCCTCGGAATCCAAGGAGGAATCCTCAAATGCTCATCATCACCCGCCGTCCCGGCGAGAAGATCATGGTCGGAGACGACGTCGTGGTCGAAGTGATCGAGGTCAGTGGCTCGAGCGTGCGCATCGGCATCGCCGCCCCGAAGTCCATCCCGGTGTACCGGGAGGAGATCTGGGCAGCAGTCCAGGCGGAGAACCGTGCCGCCGCAGCGTCAGACGTCGACCAGCTCCCGGACGACGTCCCGGCGCCCTCCAAGAAGTCCTAGCGCCACCTCGCTAGCTCCCTCCCAGCACCACTCCCTCCAAGGACAGGAAAGGACGACAAAGGATGTCCCTTCGCATCACGCACAACGTCGAGGCGATGAACGCCACCCGGAATCTGCAGGCCAACACGGCCAAGATCTCGGCATCGATGGAGAAGCTCTCGTCGGGCTACCGCATCAACCGCGCGGCAGACGACGCCGCCGGCCTCGGCATCTCCGAGTCCATGCGCTCACAGATCCGCGGCCTGGCACAGGCCCAGCGGAACATCCAGGACGGCGTGTCGATGGTCCAGACCGCAGAAGGCAACCTGGACGAGGTCCACTCGATGCTCCAGCGGATCCGCGAGCTGGCCGTGCAGTACAAGAACGGCTCCATCGACGACACCGCCCGCGCCTCGATCCAGAACGAGGTCGACCAGCTCGCCTCCGAGATCGGCCGCATCGGCACGCAGGCCCAGTTCAACGGGATCCACCTGCTCGACGGCTCGGCGACGGTCTCGTTCCAGGTCGGCGCCAACGACAACGAGCAGATCGGGATCACGTTCCTGAACCTGGGCAACGCGGTCGGCACCTCCTACGCGGTGCTCGGCGCGGCCAACAACACCGACATCTCGGAGATCGACGCGGCCATCACGGCCGTCTCGGCCGCCCGCGGTGAGATGGGCGCGGTCCAGAACCGCCTCGACCACACCCTGTCGGTGTCCGCCGCCTACCAGGAGAACCTGACGGCCGCCGAGTCGCGCATCCGCGACGTCGACATGGCCGAGGAGATGGTGAACCTGACCAAGATGCAGATCCTGCAGCAGGCCGGCACGGCCATGCTGTCGCAGGCCAACCAGTCGCCCCAGAGCGTCCTGAAGCTGCTCGGGTAACCCCGGGCGCGAGCTCTCTGTCCGATCGCGGGCCGCCCTCCGGGGCGGCCCGTGGTCGTCTGCGGGTAGGTGATCGCCACCCGGGGGCGAACCCAGCACAATAGAACTCGTGAGCTCGCAGGTCGGCACGCTCCTCAACGGCCGCTATCGGCTGGACGCCCAAATCGGCACGGGAGGGATGTCGACGGTCTACCGCGCCTTCGACACGGTCCTGGAGCGCCAGGTCGCGATCAAGCTCATGCACCGCGAGATCGCCTCGGACTCCGACCAGCTGGAGCGCTTCCGGCGCGAGGCGCGGGCGGTCGCGCAGCTCAACCACCCGCACATCGTCACGGTCATCGACGCGGGCGAGGACGACAACACGCCCTACATCGTCTTCGAGTACGTCGAGGGCGAGACGCTCAAGGACCGGATCCGGCGCCACGGGCGGCTGCCGATCCAGGAGTCGATCGCCTACGCGATCGAGATCGCGCGGGCGCTCGGCGTCGCCCACGACCGCGGGATCGTCCACCGCGACGTCAAGCCCCAGAACGTGCTCGTCGACGAGGAGGGCTCGGCGAAGGTCACCGACTTCGGGATCGCGCGGACGCTCGACCAGGAGGGGCTGACCGCCGACGGCCGCGTCCTGGGCACGACCGACTACGTCTCGCCCGAGCAGGCCCTGGGCCATGCGGTGACGGGCCAGAGCGACCTCTACTCGCTGGGCATCGTGCTGTTCGAGATGCTGACCGGCGACGTGCCGTTCAAGGGCGACAACCAGGTCGCCGTGGCGATGAAGCACGTCCGCGAGCAGCTGCCCGACGTGCAGCTGCGCCGCCCCGAGGTCTCCAACGCGCTGGCCGCGGTGCTCGAGCGCGCGACGGCGAAGGAGACGTCGGCGCGCTACCCCGACGACCGCGCGCTGATCGCCGACCTCGAGGAGGTCCTGGCGATCGAGACGCAGCGCAGCGGCCAGTCGACCGGCGAGGCGACGGCGGTCCTGCGCACGCTGCCGCCCAGCGCGCGGCGGCGGCTGCCGACGCGGGTCACCCATCCGGTGCGGCTGGTGGCGGCGCTGGTGGTCATCGCCGCGGTCGCGGCCGTCGCGGTCTACCTCCTGGCCGACCACACCCAGCGCGGGACGGGCCAGCACGCGGTGGTCAAGTCGGCGCCGGCGGCGGGGCTCAAGACGGTGTCCCTGGGCCAGTCGCGCGCGCACGACTTCGATCCCATCGGCGGCGACGGCGAGCACCCGCGCGACGTCGGCCGGGTGCTGGACGACGACCCGGGCACGTCGTGGTCGACCGAGACCTACCCGGACGGGCTGACCAAGGACGGCGTCGGGATCTACGTCGACGCCAAGCCCGGCGTCGTGGGCAAGCGCCTGGACATCCGCACGCCGACCACGGGCTGGCAGGGCAAGATCTACGTCGCCAACGCGGTCGGCGGCGCGGCGCCCAAGGCGCTGGCCGGGTGGAAGGACCTCGGCACGAGCTTCACCGCCGACAAGAAGAACCTGTCGCTCCAGCTCGACACCGCCGGGCAGAAGTTCCGCTACTACCTCGTGTGGATCACCAAGCTGCCGCCGTCGGGGCAGGCGTCGATCTCCGAGCTGGTCCTCTTTCAGTGAGCGCGCCGCCGACGGTCCGCCTGACCCATCCCGAGCGGCTGCTGTGGCCCGAGGACGGCCTGACCAAGCGCGACCTGTATGACTACTTCGGCGCGATCGCCGACGTCATGGTCCCGCACGTCCGGGACCGGCCGGTGTCGCTGCAGCGGTTCCGGGGGGCGGTCGGCGAGGGCGGGTTCTTCCAGAAGGAGGTCCCCAAGGGGGCGCCGGAGTGGGTCCGGACGGTCGAGGTGCCCAAGCACGGGGGCGTCGTGCACCACGTGCTCGCCAACGACCGGGAGACGCTGCAGTGGCTGGCCCAGCAGGGCTGCGTCACGCCGCACGTCTTCACCGCGCGGGCCGATCGGCTGGACCGCCCGGACCGGCTCGTGATCGACCTCGACCCGTCGCTGGACGACTTCGCCGCGGTCCGCCGGGCGGCGCTGGCGTGCGGGGCGGCGCTGCGCGAGGAGGGGCTGGAGCCGTTCGCGATGGTCACGGGCTCGCGCGGCATCCACGTGGTCGTCCCGCTCAAGCGCACGCGGGCGGCCGAGGACGTCCTGGCGTGGGTCCGGGCGTTCGCCGCGCGGCTGGGCGAGGCGCATCCCGACGAGCTGACCACCGAGTTCCGCAAGGCCAAGCGCGACGAGCGGATCTACCTCGACGTCGCGCGCAACGGGCCGGCGCAGACCGTCGTTCCGCCCTACGCGCCGCGGCCGCGGCCGCACGCGCCGGTGGCGACGCCGCTGCGCTGGGAGGAGCTCGAGGACGACGCGCTGGCGCCCGACGCCTGGACGCTGCGGACGGTGATGGACCGGCTCGACGCGCTCGGCGGGGACCCGTGGGCCGGCATCGCGGCCTCGGCGCGCGCGCTGCCCCGCGGCTGAGCTCTCGCGCGGGCGGGCGGTCCCCCGCCTGGGGGATCCCCACGTCGTGCGGAGTACCCGGGCCCTCGCCTCCGGCGCCCGGCGCGCCGATCACCACACCATGGCCTCCCTCCCGGCACTCCCATCCCTCGGCACCCTCCTCCGCACCAAGGACGACAACAACCCGTCCGCCACCGACCTCGCCGCCCAGGTCGACGCCAAGCTCACCCTCGCCCGCCGCCTCCGCGACGAGGAGGCCCGCCGCAGGACCTCCATCGCCCCGCCGTCGCGGCGCGCGCGCTAGCGCGACGGCGGCGAGCACGGCGCGGAGGCCGGGCGCATCGCACCCGGCCTCCCCTGCACCGCGCGGCGCTACTGCGCCTCGGTGACACCGGCCGGCCTGGCGCTGGCCGGCAGGAGCTCGATCTCCGCCGGCGTACCGCCGGCCGTGAATCGTGCCGAGGTCGCCTCCGCGGGCGCGTCGTAGCGACCGTCGGCGTCCGGCTTGATCGTGCTCGTCGTCCCGTCGGCGAGCGTGAACGTCACCTGCGCGACGCCGGCGGGCACCACGCCCGTCGCCCGCCCGTAGTTGAGCAGGATCGGCGTCTTGTCGGGGGTGTTGCAGTTGATCCCGGCGTCGCCGGAGGCCAGCAGCTGCACGAGGCAGATCTGCCCGTCGATCCGCGGCACGAGGACGAGGGTCCGAGCGGCGTCCGCGCCGAGGATCCGGCCCTTGAGTGGCAGCAGGCTGGGCATGTCCTTGGCCAGGTCCGCGACGGTCGTCGGCCGGCCGGTCCCCAGATCGCGGGACGAGCCGGGATGCCCGAGCACCGGGTAGCTGCGCGCCAGCGCGGCCGTGATGGCGTCGGCGTCGGCCGACGCGGCGCCGGCCTTGGTCGGGTGCGAGCTAAGCGCCCACAGCGCCACGGCCGTCGCGGCCATGGCGAGCAACGTCACGAGCAACCGCGGCATCGGCCTAGCCATGCCAGCTCACGTGCGCGTCGGAGAAGTTGTCGAACGTCGCGCTGTTCGGGTTGAACGCCGCGCCCCGCCACGCCCCGCTGTTGCCGTGGCTCCAGCCCGACGTCCCCGGGCCGCAGATCGACAGCACGAAGTCGGCCGGCGCCCCGCTGAAGTAGCCGGAGTGACCCTGGTCGTAGGCCGGGCACGCCGTGTGGTCGCTGACCGTCTCGACGTAGTACGTGTTGTTGTGCGCGACGCTCCAGGCGTAGGAGTTCCCTGCGCTCATCCCCTGCCCCTGCAGGTAATGGTCAGAGAAGTCGGTCGCCACGGCGGTCGCCGCCACGGCGAGTGCTGCGGCGCAGGCGCTCAAGAGCACCCGCCATCCACGCCTGCTGCGGCGCGGAGCACGTGCGGTGTAGTGCACGCTCTTCCCCCTTTAGATCGGTGAGTCGAAACCCTTCTCGCTATCGCGTGATACTCGTTAGTGATAACGAGCGCTGCGCGATCGCGAGCCCAACCTATAAGCGGTGCACGCGTGTGTCAAAACCCATGGCCTGCCAGTTGGCAGGGTCAGCGCAGGCGCCGGCCGTCGGCGCCGAACCAGCGCATCGCGGCGTCCTCGTAGGTGCCGTCGGCGGCGGCGGCGTCGATGTGGAACGCGTTGTCGGCGACGTCGGACGAGATGGTCTTGCCGTCGCGGAGGGGGACGTCGACGCGGGTGACGCCGTCGGGGACGAGGCCGTTGAGCTCGAGGCGGCCGGCGTGCTGGGCGCCGAGGAAGATGCGGCCGGCGCGGAGGTCGGCCGTGGTGCCGCACTTCTGGCCGGCGGAGGGGCCGGTCGCGTCGGTTCCGTCGAGGCCGTAGAGGAGGCAGAGGACATCGCGGCGGGCGTCGACCCGCGTCTCGGGGAGCAGGACGGTGATGCCGTCGGCACGCTTCTGGAGGAGCCGGACGCCGTCGAGGTGGACGCCGTCGTTGTTGTCCTTGCCCAGCAGCTTGAGGAGCGCCTCGACGCCGGGTGCGCGGTCGGCGTCGGACTGCGCGCGCCGCAGGACGCCGAGGCTGGCGACCTGGTCGGCGGGCACCGAGGCGGGGCGCGCGACCGAGGGCTGCCCGCGATCGGCGTCGCCGACCTGGGGGCTCCACGGCGTGGTCGCGGCCAGCGCGGTGCCGCCCGCCAGGGCCACGCCG
>JAOPZD010000246.1 GCA_025964295.1 Conexibacter sp. | reverse complement strand
CGTCGCGGCTCTGGTCGACGTAGGAGATCTGCACCGTGTCGCCGAGGCGCAGCTTGCCCTCGTCGGGCTCCTCGCGGCCGGCGATCATCTTGAACAACGTGGTCTTGCCGGCGCCGTTGGGGCCGATGACGCCGACGATGCCGCCGGGCGGCAGGTCGAACGTCAGGTCGTCGATGAGCAGCTTGTCGCCGAAGCCCTTGCGCAGGCCCTCGGCCTGCACCACCACGTTGCCCAGGTGCGTCGCCACCGGGATGTGGATCTGGACGTCGTCCAGCTTGATGTTCTTCTCCTCGGCGACCAAGGCCTCGTAGTTGGAGATGCGCGCCTTCTGCTTGGTCTGGCGGCCCTTGGGGTTCTTGCGGACCCACTCGAGCTCGGCCTTGATGACGCGCTCCTTGGCCAGGTCGCGCCGGTCCTGCATCTCCAGGCGCTTCTCCTTCTGCTCCAGCCACGAGGTGTAGTTGCCCTCGTAGGGGATGCCGCGGCCGCGGTCGAGCTCGAGGATCCAGCCGGCGACGTTGTCGAGGAAGTAGCGATCGTGCGTCACGGCCACGACGGCGCCCTTGTAGTCGGCGAGGTAGCGCTCCAGCCAGGAGACCGACTCGGCGTCCAGGTGGTTCGTGGGCTCGTCCAGCAGCAGCAGGTCGGGGGCGCTCAGCAGCAGCCGGCAGAGCGCGATGCGGCGGCGCTCGCCGCCGGAGAGCGTGGTGACGTCGGCGTCGGACGGCGGGCAGCGCAGCGCGTCCATCGCGTAGTCGATGGTCGTGTCGAGGTTCCAGCCGTCGGTCGCGTCGATCTTGGCCTGCAGGTCGGCGAACTCGTCGGCGATCTCGTCGGAGTAGTTGGCGGCCAGCTCGTTGAAGCGGTCGATCAGCGCCTTGACGCCGGCGACGCCGTCGACGACGTTCTCGCGCGCGGTCTTGGTCTCGTCGAGCTTGGGCTCCTGCTCGAGCAGGCCGACCGTGGCGCCGGGGGCGAGCATCGCCTCGCCGGAGCGGAAATCGGTGTCGATGCCGGCCATGATCTTGAGCAGCGTCGACTTGCCGGCGCCGTTGTAGCCCAGCACGCCGATCTTCGCGCCCGAGTAGAAGGCCAGCGTGACCTCGTTGAGGATCGGCTTCTCGGGCCCGTAGGCCTTCGTGAGCCGCTGCATCTGGAAGACGTACTGAGGAGCCATTGACCCCTCAGGATAGGAGGCTCAGGCCGTCGGCGACCGGACGCGCGGCGCCACGAGCATCGCGGCGGCCAGGGCGCCGCCGATCCAGAGCACCAGCGCGAGCGCGAACGAGCCGTTGCGCAGGAACTGGACGAGGCCGAGATCGATGGCCAGGAAGAGGCAGGCGCCGTAGAACATCCGCAGGATCGCGACGCTCGCGTGGCCGCGGCCCTCGACGCCGAGGACGCTCACGGCGGCGGCCAGGACCGTCGCGACGGTGCCGGCGACCGCGATCGCGGCGATCGCCGGGTCCTGCAGCAGCAGCACCGAGCCGATCAGGCCGCAGAAGAAGCCGCCCATGACGGCGATGGTCAAGGGGATGATCGCGCGGTCGGGCATGGGTTCTGGGTACCCGCGCGTTCCCCGATCGCCAACCCGCTCAGGTACGCGCGCTGACGATGACCGGCTCGGGACGCAGCCGGACGCCGAACGCGGCCTCGACGCCGTCGGCGATCTCGCCGGCCAGGGCGAGCAGCTGCGTCGTGGTCCCCGCGCCGCGGTTGGTGAGCGCGAGGACGTGCTTGGAGGAGATCGCGATCCCGCGCGGGTCGCCGTAGCCCTTCGCGAAGCCCGCGCGCTGGATCAGCCACGCGGCGCTCGTCTTGATGTGGGTGCTGTCGGGCTCGGGGAACGCGGGCGGCGAGACGTCGCCGCCGAGGCGCTCGCGGACGCGGTCCCGCAGCCGCGCGAAGCCGGGGCCGTCGAGGATCGGGTTGGTGAAGAACGACCCGGCGCTCACGGTGTCGGGGTCCTCGGGGTCGAGCACCATGCCCTTGCCGCGGCGCAGCGCCAGGACGGCCTCACGCGCGGCGGCCAGCGGCGCGCGGTCGCCGATCCGGACATCCAGCGCGCGCGCCAGCTCGGCGTAGCGGATCGGCGCCGACCGCTCGCCCGGATGCAGGGCGAAGCTGACGCCGAGCACGACCCAGCGCCCCGGCTCGCGCTTGAACGCGCTGGAGCGGTAGGCGAAGCCGCACTCCTCGGTGGCCAGCTCGATCACCGCGCCCGTCGCGCGGTCCAGCGCGCGGACCGACACGATGGTGTCGCTCACCTCCTGGCCGTAGGCGCCGACGTTCTGGATCGGCGTCGCGCCGACCGAGCCCGGGATGCCCGACAGGCACTCGATCCCGGCCAGGCCCTCGGCGACCGTGCGGGCCACCAACGCGTCCCATGACTCGCCCGCCGCGACGTGCAGGACGTCGCCGTCGCGCACGATCCCGCGCGTCAGGATCCGGACGACGGTGCCGGGGAAGCCGTCGTCGTCGATGACGACGTTGTAACCCCCGGCGTGCAGCAGCAGCGGCTCGCCGTCGACCGCGCGCTCGCACACCGCGGCGCGCAGCTCGTCGTCGGTGGTCGCCTCGATCAGCCGGGCGGCGGGCCCGCCGAGGCGCAGCGTCGTGTAGCGCGAGAGCGACAAGTCAGCTAGAGCCTATGCGGGCGGGCCGATACCCTCGAAGGTCGTGCCGCAGGTCCTCGACATCGAACAGGCGCTGCTCCTCCTGGAGCTCGAGCCGCCGTTCGAGAAGCGCGACGTGCAGCTCGCGCGGCGCCGGCAGGCCAAGGTCTGGCATCCGGATCTCGCGCCGCCGGGCAAGCAGATCGAGCACGAGCGCCATCTCAAGGCCATCAACGAGGCCGCCGACCAGCTGGAGAACCTGGCCGCGGGCTCGCGCGGCGGGCGCGTCTCGCGCAACGCGGTGAAGGTCAGCGCGGCGGCCGCGCGCGCCGCGCGCGCCGAGGCCGGCCGCAAGGCCTACGAGGAGGAGCAGGCCCAGCGCGCCTACCAGGCCGACCGCCAGAAGCACGACCCGTTCGGCTCGCGCGTGCCCGACCACTCGGTCGTCCACCGCTACGCGCGCTGCCTGTCCTATCCGGAGTGGGGCGTGGGCGAGGTCGCGGGCATCTACTTCACCGGCGGCGGCGACGACATCCAGCAGTGGGCGCGCGTGCGCTTCCAGCCCGGCGTGCGCACCATCCCGGCCGGGTCGCTGCAGTTCGTCGACTTCTCCAAGCCCGACCCCGGCCACGAGCGCGTGCAGCGGTTCATGACCGCCGCCCAGCACGCGATGGTCGAGGGCAACTACAAGCTCGCCGCCCAGCGGCTGATCTACGCCCGCGACGCCGAGCCGTCCAACATCTCGGTCCTGCGCCTGCTGACGCTCGCGTTCTGGCAGGGCGGCCAGCTGGCCGCCGCGGGGCGCGCGGTGCGCGACTGGATCCGCGCCGACCCGACGCGCCCCGCCGCGCAGCGCTACGCGTCGCGGATCTATGAGGACATGCGCGCATACGACCTCGCTGCGGAGGCCGCGTTGCGCGCCGCGCGACTCGGCCCGGCCGACGCGGGTGCCTGGGAGCGCGTCGGGCGCTTGCGCCTGCGGCTGTTCGATCGCGAG
>JAOPZD010000241.1 GCA_025964295.1 Conexibacter sp. | reverse complement strand
GGACGCGATCGCCGTCGGCGAGCCGCAGACGGTCACCCACCGCGCCGCGGTCCGCGTCGGCGCGCTGTCGGCCGACCTGCTGCCGCGCCGCCCGGCGCGGCGCCTGCCGAGCATCGAGCCGCCGCGGGTGCGCGAGCGCGCCCGGCGCCCGGTGCTCGCCTTCGCCCGTCGCGCGCTGATGGCCATCGTCGCGGTCGCGATCATGGCGGGCTCGTTCTTCGCGCTGGAGCGCATCGGGCTGGACCGGATCGGCCACTCGCTGCTGCACGCCACCGTGTCCTGGGTGCTCGTCGCGCTCGTGCTGATGTGCGCCTCGATGGCGGTCCGCGCCGTGTCGTGGGCCGCGATCCTGAGAGCGGCGATGCCGGTCGCGCCGCGGCCGCGGCTGCGCGACGCGCTGCAGGGGACGATGATCGGCGTGCTGATGTCGGCGACGCTGCCGGCGCGGCTCGGCGAGCCGGCGCGCGCGATGATCGTCGCCCGCAGGATCGGCAAGCCGCGCGAGGGGCTGCCGGTCGTCCTGGGGACGATCGTGTCCCAGACGCTGCTGAACATCCTCGCGCTGGCGATCCTCGGCGCCGTGATGTTCCAGTCGGTCCCGGTCTTCCACCATCACCAGAGCGGCCTGTTCGCGTTCGCCGCGCTGCCGCTGGTCATCCTGGCCGCGGTGCTCGGCGCGCCGGCCGTGCTGCGCAGCGGCGGGCGGGCGAGCTCGGCGCGCGTGCGCAGCTGGACCCGCCAGGCGCGCCGTGCCATGGCGCAGGTCCGGGCGGGGCTCGAGGTCTTCCGCCAGCCCAAGCTCGGCTCGGTCGCGATCAGCGCCCAGCTGCTGGCGTGGGTCATCCAGTGGCTGTCGTGCTACGTCCTGCTCGTCGCCTTCGGGCTCGACGACCGGGCCGGGATCGGCGCGGCGGCCGCCGTGCTGTTCGCGGTCAACGTCAGCGCGGTGCTGCCGGCGACGCCGTCGAACCTCGGCGTCTTCCAGGCCGCGTGCGTGTTCGTGCTGCACAAGGGCTATGGCGTCAGCGTCGAGGATGCCCTGGGCTACGGGATCATCCTGCAGGCCGTCGAGATCGCCACCGCGTTCGTCATGGGCGCGCCCGCGCTGCTGAAGGAGGGCGTGTCCTGGCGCGACGTGAGGTTGCGGGCGATGCACGCCGCGCCGGTCGAGCTCGCGCCGCTGCCCCGCCGCGCCGACACCGCCGTCGAGGTCGACGCCTGATGCACCGCGCGCCGCCGCCAGCGCTCCTCGCGCTGTCGGCCGTCGCGCTCGCCGCCTGCGGCGGCAAGGTCGACCGCAAGGACCTCGAGTCCAAGATCGCCTCCTTCGTCCACCAGCAGACCGGCACCACCATCACCGTCCACTGCCCCGACGGCGTCAAGCCCGACAAGGGCACCCGCGTCCACTGCACGACGGTGCTGTCGGGGGCCGACACGGACATCGAGATCCTCTTCACCGACAAGGGGAAGTTCCGCATCACGAAGATGCGGCCGCGGGTGGCCTGAGGGCGGGCCGACGCGCGCGCGCGGCTGCCGTTCCCCCCGCCCCCGGCCGTCACACGCGTCGGACCACCCGCGATCGATCGTGTCGGTACACCCGCGGGCGGTGCAGAGTCTGCGCAGTCTTTATACGGTTGGCAGGTAGAGCGGCACCGGCACGGGAAACCCGGTATCCCAGGAGATCTTCCGCAGCTCAACGTTTCCGTGGCGTCGGCACGCGTCGAGTGCGCGCTGCATTCCCTGCTCAGGATAGAGATGGCCTAGTACAACGGCCTGCAACGCGTCCGCGTATGGGGCGTACAACCAATCCGGGCCCTGCTCATCTGTGTCGGGCACGTTGAGGTAGGCATATCTGTACTCGTGCTCAGCTTCCCAGTCCGAGTCCTTGCACAACAAGGACCGAGCTCATGTGAATGTCGAAGTGGGTGAGCCATCGATCGGTGACGTGCTTGCCGAGGACCTGCTGAACATCTTCGACGCCCACGCCCTTCGCGAGCTTCAAGTCTGCGACGTGCGCGGTGGAGAGCGCATCTCGCGGACCTTGCCCGGGCGCGAGGAAGGGCATGAGAACCTGATCGAGATCGAAGCTCTTGAGATACCGCGCTGCAGTCGTATGGAAGCCTCCCGGTTGATAGACCACAGGGCCAGCCTTCAACGTGTCCGGGAAGTTGTCCATCATGGTTGCCTTCAGCAGCCCGTGGCGGAAACAAAGACACACACCCCGACTACGGTCGCCGTATTGCTCCCACATACGGGCGCGCCCATACCCGCGCTGCGACACAAGCTGGCCGACGTCGCATCCAAGGCACAACATGTAGATGTTCTTGTGAAACCCCTCAATGAGGATGGGAAGGACGCGCCGCACCAGTGGCGATTCACCCTCGGCGAACACGAACTCCCAGGCCTTGGTCTCCAGAGGGTCGCGCATGCTTGGGTAGGGGCTGAGGCGGAGTTGTCGGCTCGGCAAGATGTACTCGAAGGCCGCCTCTGCCGTCGTGTAGTGGTAGTGGTACTGGTCAAACGCATTGCGCCATGTGGGAACTTCTTGGATCTCGGTAAGCGGCGGCACTCGAGAAATTGTCACGCCCGCCGCGGACGCACGCTCGTGGTATGAGTTCAGCTCTTGCGCGAGGCCGGCCGCGAGTCGGTGCATCGAGGATCGGGGCGAGTTGACCCCAACCTGTGGGGCGAACGCGATCCAGACCGCTGGTTCGGCGCGAATCGTCTCTCTGACTCGAGATATGGACCCCATAGGGTCATCCGTCGAGTCAGTCCCGTGCCGCGATCGACCCCTCCGTCGTCTGAAGGAGCGTCGGGTGCTGCCTACGGCAGCCGGCCGACGCGCGGGACCGACAGCAGCCCTGCCGCGACCAGCAGCAGCAGCCCCGCGCCCGCGAAGCCCGCGGTCATCTCGCGCTGCTCGTGCTTGGTCGCCAGGCGCGATCCCAGGGTGGAGTAGATCGAGCGCAGCTGGCCGGCGTCGTCGGAGGTGAAGGCGCGGCCGCCGGAGACGTCGGCGATCTGCTTGAGCGTCTCGGGGTCGGGTGGGACGGCGATCGGCGGCGAGAGGGGCGAGACCGGGTTGGGGATCGTCGCGTCGGGGGTGCCGAGCGCGACGGTGTAGATCGGGATGCCGAGGCGCTTGGCGACGCGGGCGACCGGGACCGGGTCGCGGCCGGTGGTGGTCTTGCCGTCCGAGAGCAGCACGATCGCGGAGGCGGGGCGGGCCGCCTTGCGGCCGTTGGGCGCGAGCGTGTCGATCGCGACCTGCAGCGCCTCGCCGGTCGCGGTGGCGCCGCTCGCGCTCTGGGCCTCGATCGTCGACTTCACCCGCTCGCGGTCGGTCGTCGGCGGCAGCGTGCCGTCGGGGCCGTCGGAGTAGGCCACGACGCCGACGCGCGTCGGCTTGGGCAGCTTGCCCAGGAACGTCTCGGCGGCGGCCTCGGCGGCCGACAGCCGGTCGGGCGCGACCGCGGTGGCCGACCTCGAGCCGGACTGGTCGGTGACCACGACGACCGACGCGCCCTCGACGGGCACCGCGACCGTCCGCAGCGGCTTGGCCAGCGCCAGGGCCAGCGCCGCGATGGCGGCGATGGCCAGCGCGGCGGGAAGATGACGACGCCACGCCGAGACCGTCCCGGCGGCGATGGCCAGCGTCGCGGCGGCGGGGAAGCGGATCGCGTACGTGGTCCGGCGACGGCGGGCGGCGGAGAGCCCGAGCAGCGCCAGGGGGATCGCCAGCAGGGCCAGCAGCGCGACCGGCGAGCCGAAGCTCAAGGCAAGCGGGGTGGTCATCGCAGGCGCCGTCCCAGCTGCAGCAGCCAGTCCTCATCGGTCCCCAGCGGTGCGTGGTCGACGCGCAGGCGGCGCAGCTCGCGCGCCAGCGTCTCCCGGCGCTCGGCCTCCAGCGCCGCGAACCGCTCGCGCACGCGCGGGCGCGACGTGTCGACCTCCAGCCGCCGGCCCGTCTCCGGATCGACCACGGCGATCCGCCCGACCGGCGGGATCGTCGCCTCGCGCGGGTCGTGGACCTCGACGGCCAGGACCGCGTGGCGCGCGCGCAGCGTGCCCATCGCCCGCGCCCAGTCGTGCTGCTCGCGGAAGTCGGAGACGACGACGACCAGGCCCGGCAGGCGCGCGACGCGCCCGATCCGGCCCAGCGCGTCGGCCAGCGCGTGCGGGTCGTGGACGCCGTCCACCGCGGTGCCGGCCGCCAGCGCACGCCGCAAGATCGGAAGAGCG
>JAOPZD010000234.1 GCA_025964295.1 Conexibacter sp. | reverse complement strand
GGCGACGTCATCGCCGGCGCCGCCGGCGGCACGGGCGTCATCGAGCTGGCCGTCCGCCTCGACACGGCCGCCGGCCGCCGGATCCTGGTCAGCGGCGCACCGGCCTCCATCTTCGGCACGTTCATCGCCGGCTACCTCAAGCGGGTCCCCGCTCGCGGCGGCACCGCCTACGTCCTCGACTCCGACGGCCGCGTCGTCGGGGCCCGCGACGCCGGCGGGGTCGTCGGGCAGCCCGTGCACGACGCGGGCCTGGCCGCCGCCGTGCGCCGCCACGGCGACGAAGGCGACTACGGCGGATCGCGGTACTTCGTCGCGGTCGGGGTGCCGACCACCTCGTGGCGGGTGGTGATGACCTCGTCGCGGTCGTCGCTGTTCAGCTCGGTGTCGGGCTGGCGCATGTGGCTCCCGTGGCTGATCCTGGGCCTTCTGGGCCTCACCGCCATGGCCTTCGTGGCGCTGCTGCGGCGCGTCATGGCCTCGGCGGCCGCGCTCGCGGCCGGCAACGCTCAGCTGGCCGCGACCAACGCGCAGCTCGAGAGCTCCAACGCCCTGCTGCGTCACGCGGCCGAGCTGGCGCGCTCCAACGCCGAGCTCGAGCAGTTCGCCTCGATCGCCTCGCACGACCTCCAGGAGCCGCTGCGCAAGGTGCAGACCTTCGCCGCGCAGCTCAACGCGACGGAGAGCGAGCGGCTGTCCGAGCAGGGCCAGGACTTCCTGCGGCGGATGAGCGACGCCGCCGGCCGCATGCGGACGTTGATCGACGACCTGCTGGCGTTCTCCCGCGTCTCCACCAAGGGCCAGCCGTTCGTCGACGTCGACCTCGACGCGCTCGTGCCCCAGGTGCTGGCCGACCTCGAGATCGCGGTGAAGGAGAGCGCGGCGCGGATCTCCGTCGGCCCGCTGCCGACGCTGCAGGCCGACCCGGTCCAGATCCGCCAGCTCATGCAGAACCTGCTGGCCAACGCGCTGAAGTTCCGTCGCGACGGCGTGCCGTGCGAGATCGACGTCCACGCCGAGGTCGCCGACGGCATCGCCGAGCTGACGATCGCCGACAACGGCCTGGGCTTCGACCCCGCCTTCGCGACGCGCATCTTCCGCGCCTTCGAGCGGCTGCACGGCGCCAGCGTGTACCCCGGCACCGGGATCGGCCTGGCGCTGTGTCGCAAGATCGTCGAGCGCCACGGCGGCACCATCATCGCCGACGGCCGCGAGGGCGAGGGCGCGACCTTCACCGTGCGGCTCCCCCTGAACCCGCCGCGCGAACCCGCATCCACGAGCTCGCTGTTCCCCGAGCACGACCACGACAGGGCCCCGCATGCCATGGCGTAACCGGCGCGGTGAGCGCCACTCGATCACCATCCTCATGGCCGACGACGACGAGGACGACCGCGTCCTCACGGCCGACGCGCTGCGCCGCTCGCGCGTGGTCAACGACATGCGCTTCGTCGTGGACGGCGACGACCTGATGAAGTACCTGCGCGGTGAGGGCGCCTACGCGGAGGGCGGCATCCCCGCCCCGCGCCCCGGCCTGATCCTGCTCGACCTCAACATGCCCAAGAAGGACGGGCGCGAGGCGCTGGCCGAGATCAAGGGCGACCCCGAGCTGCGCCAGATCCCCGTGGTCGTGCTCACGACCTCCAAGGCCGAGGAGGACGTCTTTCGCACCTACGACCTCGGGGTGAACTCGTTCGTCAGCAAGCCCGTGACGTTCGAGCAGCTGGTCGAGGTCATGACCGCGATGGCCTGCTACTGGTTCGACCTGGTCGAGCTGCCTCAGGACGCCACCCCCGGCGATGACTGAGCCGCTGCGCATCCTCCTGGTGGAGGACGACGAGGATGACTACATCCTCACGCGGAGCATGCTGCAGCGCGCGGCGACGTCCCGGATCGAACTGGACTGGGCGCAGAGCTACGACGCGGCGCTGGAGCGGATCCGCGCGGCCCCGCACGACCTGTACATCGTGGACTACCGCCTCGGCCGCCGGACCGGCCTGGACCTCGTCCGCGACGCGTGGGAGCGGGATCCGCCGGCGCCGGTGATCCTGCTCACCGGGCAAGACGACCTCGAGGTCGACCTCGAGGCCACCGAGCTCGGCGTCACCGACTACCTCGTCAAGGCGACGATCGACGCGCCCGGCCTCGAGCGCACGATCCGCTACGCGGTCCGTCACCACCGCGTCCTGCTCGACCTGCGTCGCAGCGAGGAGCGCTACGCGGTCGCGGTGCGAGCGACCAACGACGGCATCTGGGACTGGGACCTCGCGGCCCACACGATGCACTTCTCCGAGCGCCTGAAGACCCTGCTCGGCTACGGCGGCGAGGACTGGCTCGCCTTCGGCGCCGACGGGCCGGACGCGTGGCTGAGCCTGGTCCACCCCGACGACCTCGGGCGCCTGCAGCGCGAGATCGACCAGCATCTGGCGGGCAGCAGCCTGCACTTCGAGAGCGAACATCGCATCCGCCACGCCGACGGCGCCTGGCGCTGGGTGCTCACGCGCGGGATCACCACGCGGGACGCCGGCGGCCGCCTGCGACGCGTCACCGGATCGCTCTCGGACGTCACCGACCGCCACCTCGCGCAGGAGCGCCTCCTGCACGACGCGCTCCACGACAGCCTGACGGGGCTGCCCAACCGCGCCCTCTTCATGGATCGGCTCGTCCAGTGCCTGGCCGGGCTCGAGCGCGATCCGGCCTACGCCTGCGCGCTGCTGTACGTCGACATCGACCGCTTCAAGCTGGTCAACGACAGCCTCAGCCACTCGGCCGGCGATCGCCTGCTCATCGAGATCGCGCGCCGGGTCGACGGCATCCTGCGGCCCGGCGACACGCTGGCCCGCCTCGGCGGCGACGAGTTCGCGATCCTCCTCGACGGGACCGTCACGTCCGAGGAGGCGCGCGCGATCGCCGCGCGGGTCGGCCAGGCGATCGCCCGGCCGATGCGCCTGGAGCGACGCGAGCTGTCGGTCGCGGCGAGCATCGGCATCGCCCACAACCTGGACGGCGTCATCGACCCCGACGAGCTCATCCGCAACGCGGACATCGCGATGTACGACGCCAAGGCGCGCGGTGGCGGCGCCAGCGCGCTCTTCGACGCGAGCATGCACCACCGCGTCGTGGCCCGGGTCACGCTGGAGACGCGCCTGCGCCAGGCCATCGAAGAGGAGTCCCTGCGCACGTTCTTCCAGCCGATCGTGGACCTGCGCACCGGCGACCTCAAGGGCCTCGAGGCGCTGGCGCGCTGGCCCGCCGCCGATCAGCCGGTCTCTCCGGGCGAGTTCATCCCGGTGGCCGAGGAGTCCGGGCTGATCGAGTCGCTGGGAGCGCTCGTGCTCCGCACCGCGTGCCGCACGCTGGGCGACTGGCGCCGGCGCGCGCTGGTCGGACCCGACGTCACCGTCAGCGTGAACCTCTCGATCCGCCAGATCGGCCCCACCGGTCTGGTGGAGCTCGTCCGCGACACGCTCCTGGACGCCGACCTCCCGGCGCGCAACCTGGTGCTCGAGATCACCGAGAGCACGCTGATCGAGAACCCCGAGGTCGTCAGCGCGGTGCTGGGCGATCTGCTCGCGCTCGGCGTCGCGGTCGAGCTGGACGACTTCGGGACCGGCTACTCGTCGCTGACGGTCCTGCACGACTTCCCCGGCAACGCGCTGAAGATCGACCGCGCGTTCGTCGCGACGATGGTCGACCGCCCGGAGAGCCTTGCGATCGTGCGCTCGATCGTCGCCCTGGCCCACAACCTCGGGCTGCGGGTCATCGCCGAGGGCATCGAGCGCCACGACCAGCTCACCGCGCTGGCCGCGCTGGGCTGCGAGTTCGGCCAGGGCTATCACTTCTCGCGGCCGCTGGCGCCCGAAGCGATGGAGGCCCTGCTGCAGCGCGACGGGCTGCCGGTCTAACGACGGCGCTTCTCGAGGCCGTAGGCCCACACCAGGACCTCGGCCACCGCGACGAAGAGCTCGGGCGGGATCTCCTGCTCGAGCTCGAGTCGTGCCAGGGCCTCGGCCAGCGCGGGATCCGCGCGCACCGGCAGGCCCTGCTCCTTGGCGATCTCGACGATCCGGTCGGCGATCAGCCCCGCGCCCGCGGCGACCACCGTGGGCGCGCCGCTCTTGTCCTTGTCGTAGCGCAGCGCCGCCGCGCGCCGCGGCCGCTTGCCGTCAGGCCCGGGCATTGAAGCTCTCCGCGCGCGGGTGCACGGTCACCTGGACGGGCCCGCCGGTCACGGCCATCAGCGCGTCGCGCAGCACGCCCGCCGCCTCGGCGACGGCCA
>JAOPZD010000233.1 GCA_025964295.1 Conexibacter sp. | reverse complement strand
CGAGCCGCCGCCGCTGCCGTGGCGCTGAGCGCGGCGTCGCTGACATAGAGTCAGGTCGCGTATGAGCGACCTCAAGACGGCGATCGATCGAGCGCGGGCCGGTGGCCCGGAGCGCCACCGCGAGAAGGCGGCCGAGCAGGGCAAGCTGCCGGTGCGCGAGCGGATCGCGCGGCTGCTCGACGCGGGGTCGTTCTCCGAGGAGGCGATGCTCGCCAACTGGGAGCAGGACGGCCTGGGGGCCGACGGCGTGGTGACCGGCGTCGGCGCGATCGCGGGCCGGCCGGTCGCCGTGATGGCCAACGACCCGACGGTCAAGGCCGGCTCGTGGGGGCCCAAGACGGTGGAGAAGATCGTCCGGATCCAGGAGCGCGCGCTGCAGCTGCGGATCCCGATGATCTACCTGGTCGACAGCGCCGGCGCGCGGATCACCGACCAGGTTCAGATGTTCCCGGGGCGCCGTGGCGCGGGCCGGATCTTCTACACCGAGGTCAAGCTGAGCGGCGTCGTGCCGCAGGTCTGCGTCCTGTTCGGGCCGAGCGCCGCGGGCGGCGCCTACATCCCCGCCTTCTGCGACGTCGTGATCATGCGCGACGGCAACGCGAGCATGTACCTGGGGTCGCCGCGGATGGCCGAGATGGTCATCGGCGAGAAGGTGACGCTGGAGGAGATGGGCGGCGCGCGGATGCACACGTCGGTGTCCGGCGTGGGCCATCTGCTGGTCAAGACCGACGAGGAGGGCATCGACTTGGCCAAGCGCTACCTGTCGTTCTTCCCGACCAACTGGACCGAGGAGCCGCCGACCGCGCCGCCCGCCCAGCCGGCCTCCTCGACCCCGATCCGGGACCTGATCCCGGCCGATGAGAACAAGCCGTTCGACATCAAGGCCTTGATCGACTCGCTGGTCGACGCCGAGTCGTTCCTGGAGATCCACCCGCGCTGGGCCAAGGAGCTCGTCGTCGGCTATGCCCGCCTGGAGGGCAAGGTGGTGGGGTTGGTCGCCAACCAGCCCAAGCAGAAGGGCGGCGTGCTCTTCGTCGACTCCGCCGACAAGGCCGCGCGCTTCATCCAGGCCTGCAACGCCTTCAACATCCCGCTGCTGTTCCTGGCGGACGTTCCGGGGTTCATGATCGGCACCGCCGTCGAGAAGCAGGGGATCATCCGCCACGGCGCCAAGATGATCTCCGCCGTGTCGGAGGCGACCGTGCCCAAGCTCTCGGTGGTCATCCGCAAGGCCTACGGCGCCGGCCTGTACGCCATGGCCGGACCCGCCTTCGAGCCCGACGGCTGCCTCGCGCTGCCCACCGCCTCGATCGCCGTGATGGGCCCCCAGGCCGCGATCAACGCGGTGTACTACAACCAGCTCCAGGCCATCGAGGATCCCGACGCCCGCGCGGCCAAGACCGAGGAGCTCCGCGCCGAGTACGCCGCCGACATCGACGTCCTCCACCTCGCGTCGGAGCTGGTCATCGACGCGGTCATCCAGCCCGAGGACCTCCGCGCCGAGCTCGTGACCCGCTTCGCCCACGCCGCGAACAAGTCCCGCGAGTGGCCGGCGAAGCACAACCCGGTGACGCCCGTTTAGCCGCGCGGGGGCGAGTTCCGAACGCTCGTCACCTAGTGAGGTACCTGACCTCACTGGATGACGAGCATCCCGGACGATCGTGGCTCCACGGCGTCGCGAGTCGCCGGGAGCTCCTGCCCGAGCGGTCCTGAGCCATCGCAGCGCCGCCGGCGCCTGGGGCCTGCGGCCGGACGGCGGCACGACGTGGGACGTGACGGTGCGCAAGGCCAACCGGGTCAAGCCCGCCGCGCCCGTCCGCGTCTTCCGCCACCCGTCCCTGCGCGACGACGAGATCACCACCCTCGACGGCGTCCCCACGACGACCGTCGCCCGCACCCTCCTCGACCTCGCCGCCGTGGTTCCGCGTCACCACCTGCGCCGCGCGATCGAGCAGGCCGAGCACCGCCAGCTGTTCGACCTCGCCACCCTCACCCAGACGATCGAGGCCCACCCCCGCCAGCCCGGCCGCCGCCACCTCCTCGCCCTCGTCGACGAGCTGAAGGACCACGACGTCCCACGGACGCGCAGCGACGTCGAGGCCGCCTTCCTCCAGCTCTGCGTCGACCACGGCATCCCGGCGCCGCTGACCAACCGCGTCCGCGCCGGAAGGGAGCACGACTTCGCCTGGCCGACGCTGATCGTCGAAGTCGACGGCTACGCCTACCACCGCTCGCGCCGCGAACTCGCCGCGCTCCTCAACCTCAACTAAGCTTCAACCCATGTCCACGCTGCTGCCCATCGGCGAGGTCGCCCGGCGCTCCGGCGTCGCCGCCAGCGCCCTGCGCTTCTACGAGGACCGGGGCCTGATCCAGTCCGAGCGCGCCGGCAGCGGACACCGGCGCTACGCGCGGCCCGTCCTGCGGCGCATCGCGTTCATCGTCTTCGCCCAGAAGATCGGGCTCAGCCTCGAGGAGATCGGCGCCGAGCTCGCCAAGCTGCCGCCGGACCGTGCGCCGACGCGCAAGGACTGGTCGCGCCTCTCGGCCGGATGGTCCGGCCGGATCGACGAGCGGATCGCCGAGCTCGAGCGGCTCAAGGCGGGCCTGACCGAGTGCATCGGGTGCGGCTGCCTGTCCCTGGATCGCTGCAAGATGGCCAACCCGGACGACCGCGCCGCCCGGCTCGGGCCGGGCCCGCGGTACTGGGTGGCCGACGTCAGCGTCCCGGGATGATGCGCAGCGCCGCGCGGTCGATCGACTGGCTCGCGCCGTCGGTCGCCGTCATCGTGACCGCGTAGGTCGCGGCCTTCAGCCGGCCCAGCGCCAGCTGCTTGCGCCCGCCGGTGCGGAAGGTGAACCTGCGCGCCAGCACCGTCCTGGTGCCCCGCTTGGCGCGGATGGTGACCACGGCCGGGCCGGTGAGCACGATGCGCAGCACCGTCGGGCGCGCGGTGCGGCCGGTGAGCTTGCCCGACGCGAACGCCGCGGTGAGCTGCGCCGTGAAGACCTTGCCGTCGGCGCCGGCCGGACCGCCGGAGCCGCCCGGACCCCCGGACCC
>JAOPZD010000142.1 GCA_025964295.1 Conexibacter sp. | reverse complement strand
GGCGACGTTGGCCAGCCGCAGCCGCGTCCCCGCGTAGATCAGGTGCGCGGCCGCCAGGAGGCCGAAGAAGATGCCCCACGACAGGTCGTAGCTGTAGACCAGGTTGTTCGTCGTCCCGCCCGCCGGCTGGTCGATGAAGCGGTAGAACACCAGGAACCCGACCCACGCGCCGCCCGCGCTGACGACGATCCCGTCGCCGAAGGGCAGGTGGAAGCCCCGGCCCTCGCCGCGGAAGAACATCAGCACGACGATCGCCACCGCGACGAGGAAGATCGACGCCTCGACGAACGACGGCACGAAGATCGCCAGCTTGGCCTCGTGGGTGGCCGCCAGGCTGCGGCCGTTGAAGCCCGCCGTCGACTTCGAGTACCAGGGCAGCAGCAGCGAGGCGAGCACGAGCGCCGCCGCGAGCACGACGCGGCGCTGATCGGAGGCCATGGCCCCGAACGCCCGCCGCAGGCGCCCGATCACGTGAGGGTTCCTCCTGCCATCTGGGGCCGATTGTAGGCGCGGACGAGGATCGGGTCAGGCGATCGGGATGTCCTGGAGGTCCGGCCCGGACCGCGAGCCGCGGCCGGCCGCGCCCGCCGAGCGGCCGTCCGCGCCCAGCCGCTCCACCACGAGGTCCAGCAGCGCGCGCAGGAGCAGCAGCAGCTGGCGGACGATCTCGCGGACCTGCTCCCAGAGGTCGTCCGGGACCACCTCGCGCAGCGTGCGCAGGACGGCGACGAGCGCCTGGATCTCCTCGGCGGTCTCGCTGCGCGCGTGCGCCGTCGCCCAGCCCTGCGGCGGGATCTCGTCGGCGAGGCGCTGCGCGGCGGCCTGCGTCTCGCGCAGCCGCGCGCGCAGGTCGTCCAGGCGCGCGGGCTCGGGCTCAGGCGCCATCGGCCACCGCCACGGGCGCGAAGGTCACGGTCAGCGCGCCGTCGGCGAACGCCGCGCCGGTCGGCTCGAGGTCGTCCAGCGCGGGCGGCAGCAGCATCGTGCGCTTGTACCCGTCGACGCGCACGATCAGCTCGGCGCCGAGGCGCTTGAGCGAGATGTCGCCGCGCTGCGCGAACGGCAGCTCGAGGCGCAGCGTCGCGCCGTCGGCGCGCAGCTCCAGGCGCTCGGAGACCGAGCGGTGGTGCAGCGCCTGGGCGCTCTGGCCCGCGTCGGGGAAGAGCGCCGCGCCGAGGCGGTCGAGCATCGCCGGGCCGACGACCTCCTCCTCGAAGTACGGCGCCTGCAGCACCGGCACGGGCGCGAACGCGTCGGTCACCGCGGCCAGCTGCTCCTGCTGGCGCGCGCGCCACGCGCCGAAGTACTCGCCGACCTCGGCGCCGAAGACGCGGTTGACCACCACCGCGTCGGTCAGGTACCCGTACAGGTTGAGGTAGGTGAACGTCCGCCGCGCCTCGTCGACGACCATCCGGTCAGGGGTCATCACCAGCCGGATCGAGACGTGCTCGTTGTCGCGCAGGATCTCGTTCATCGCGATCAGGTTGCGCACGAGCCGCTGGACGTCGTCGAAGACCTCGGCGCCGGGCAGCGAGACGTCGAGCACCGCGCGGGCGAACGGGCGCGCCGCGTCGAGGATCCGGCCCTGCTGGGGGAAGACCTTGTCCAGCCACCAGCGCGCGACGTCGGGGAACGACAGCAGCCGGAGCGTCTCGCCGGTCGGCGCGCAGTCGACGATCACCGCGTCGTAGTCGCCGGACTCGTGGTGGCGCTTGATCGCCAGCAGGCTGAACAGCTCGTCCATCCCGGGCGGGACGGTCAGCTCCTCGGCGCTGATGCGGTCCACGCCGCGCGCGATCAGCAGGTCGCCGAGCCAGTCCTGCACGCCGGCCCAGTTGCGCTCCATCTCGTCCTGGGCGGAGACCTCCTGGCCCCACAGCAGGTCGCCGCACGCGACGGGCTCGGGCCCGAGCGGCTGCTGCAGGGAGTCCGACAGGCTGTGCGCGGGATCGGTGCTGAGCACGACGGTGCGCAGGCCGGCGGCGGCGCAGCGGCGCGCGGTGGCGGCGGCGACCGACGTCTTGCCGACGCCGCCCTTGCCCGTGTAGAGGATCGTGCGCGGGGCTCCCAAGAGCCCGCCATCCTAATCCGCTTTCTGCTTCTTCGGCGCGGCCGCGACGTGCAGCGTGCCGTCCGCGGACCCCGCGTTGCCGGCGAGGTCGACGGCGCCGACGCGCACGACCAGCGGCCCCGCCTGCGACGGCTTGATCGCCACGACGTGCCGGCCCCGGCCGAAGCGCGCCGTGCGGGCCAGGACGGCCTTGCCGCGGCGCGTGGCGGTGACGGTCACCGTCGAGACCTTGTCCAGCGTGAAGCGCAGCTCGGCCGTGCGCTTGGCGTGGACGGCCTTGGCGGGGAGGTCGAGCGTCAGCTTCGGCTTGGTGGTGAGGTCGGCCGTGAAGCGCTGCGCGGTGTTGCAGTAGCGGTCGGGCGACGGCGAGCCCGCGGCGGTGAGCCGGTCGCAGAGCCCGACCAGGAAGTCGCGCAGGACCTTGTGGTAGCCGAGGTCGGACTCGAGACCAACCCCACCCACCCTCGAGTAGAGCGACCACGCGCCGGTGTCGAACTCCGGCAGCTCGGCGTGCAGCTCGGCCTCGCCCTCGGTGAACAGCCGGCGTCCCTCGTCGTCGTTGGCCAGCGCCGCGAAGTCGTGCAGGCCGTTGAGCGACTGGACGAACCCGTTCTCGACCCGCAGCCGCGGCGCGTAGGAGTACTGGAGGTAGTGGACCCCGGCGGCCAGCCTGCGCCGCACGCCGGCGGGCGGCGGCGTCCGGAAGATCCCCAGCGCGGAGCGGGCGGCCGTGAAGTACTTGGGGTCCTTGAGCCGGACCGCGCCGCGCGACAGCGCCGACAGGCCCGTGCCCTGCGCCAGGCTGCTGACCCACGGCGGCTTGCCCCCGTCGAAGTGGAACAGGTACTCGAAGGCGATCCCGCCCGCGCGCTGCACCGCCAGCGACAGCGCCTCGTCGAGCAGGCGCCGCAGGTCGTCGTCGCGCGTCTTGACCATCCACAGCGCGTTGGCCTTGCCGAACGTGGCCAGCCACTGGATCTGCCAGCCCTGGCCGGGGTAGAACTGCCAGACGACCTGGCTGGGCGGGAACGTCGTGCGCTGGCCGCCGTAGGGGAGCGGCGCGGCAGCCCACCAGGCGCGGTTGCGCTGCAGCGTCAGGAACAGCGACGGCAGGCGCGTCGGCTTGAACTGGTGGCGGGCGGCGGCGTCGTCGACGTTGGCGACCACCGCGCGCAGCTGGGCGCGGCGGAAGCCGGTGAGCTTCGCGAGCGTCTTGCGGGCGGCGTCGTAGGCGTCGCGGTAGGACCGCGCGTGGGCGGCGTCGAGCTCGCCCGCCCGGGCCAGT
>JAOPZD010000119.1 GCA_025964295.1 Conexibacter sp. | reverse complement strand
GCACCGCGGCCCTGCTGGCCGAGCCGGAGGACGCCTCGGCGCCGCCGCCCGAGGACGACGAGACGGCCGTGCGCCGCGCCGCCGTCCGCGCCGCGCTGGCGCAGCTCGACGCCCGCGAGCGCGAGCTGATCGCGCTCAAGTTCCACGCCGGCCTCAGCAACGCCGAGATCGCCAAGGTCCTGGGCATCTCGGCCGCCAACGCCGGCACCCGCGTCCACCGCGCGGTCACCCGACTCCGGAAGGCCTGCCATGCGCCGTCGTGACGCCCTGCCCGACCCCGAGGTCGTCCACGGCCTGCGCGAGCTCGACGCCGCGCTGGACGGCGAGCCGACCGCCGACCCCGACCTCGCGCTGCTCGTCGCGGACGTCGGCGCCGCGCGGCCCGAGCCCAGCGCCGCGTTCCTGGCGTCGCTCGACGCCCGCGTCCACGCCGGCTTCCCGCGCGAGTCCGAGACGCCGCGGCGCGGCGGCGCGGTCGCCAAGCCCCCGTGGCACGTCCGGCTGCGCGCGCCCCAGGTGCTCGTCCCGTCGATCGGCGGGACCGTGGCCGCGGCGCTGGTCGTCGTGCTCGTCGCGACGTCCGGCAACGGCGGCGGGGACGACAGCGCGTCGTCCTCATCCTCCTCGTCGTCGGGGGGCGCCACGACGCTGAGCGCGGGCCGCGCCCCGCAGGACTCCTCCGCGTCGCGCCCCGCGGTGCAGAGCTCGAGCTCCTCCTCCGCCGCCGCGAAGGCCGCGCCCAGCGTGCCGATGCCGTCGGTCCCGTCGGCGTCGACCTCCGCCCCGCGCAAGGTCCAGCGCGCCGCCGAGCTGACCCTCACCCCGGCCGCCGCCGACGTCCAGGACACCGCCGACGGCGTCGTCCGCGAGACCCAGGCCGCGGGCGGCTACGTCCAGCGCTCGGACATCGCGACCCACGACGGCGGCGGATCGGCCTCCTTCACGCTGCGGATCCCGTCCGCCCGGCTGGACGACACGCTCACGCGGCTCTCCAAGCTCGCCCACGTCGGCGCGCTGAACCAGTCGGCGTCCGACATCACCGCGCAGACCGTGTCGGCCGCCGCGCAGCTCTCCGACGCCCGCGCCGAGCGCCGCGCGCTGCTGCGCGCCCTCGGCCGCGCCACGACCGACCGCCAGATCGCCAGCCTCCGGGCGCGCCTGCGCGACAACCGCTCCGAGATCGCGCAGCGCAAGGGCGCGCTCGACGCTCAGCGCCGGCGCGCCGACCTCGCGACGGTCGCGGTCTCCGTCGAGGGCACGGGCGCCGCGGCCCACCAGGGCAGCGGCGCGTGGACCCCGCGCGACGCGCTGCACGACGCGGGCCGCGTGCTCGAGGTCGTCGCGGGCGTCGCGCTGATCGCGCTGGCCGTCCTGGTCCCGCTCGCGGTGCTGGCCGCCCTCGGCCTGCTGGCGGGCGGCGTGGTGCGGCGGCGGCGCCGCGAGGGCGCCCTCGACGCGTCCGCCTGACGGACCGCCGCGCGCCAATGTGCGGCGCCCGTCACACACAGCCCATAGACTCCGCACGTGCCCTCCAGTGCGCAGAGCGTCGAGCTCCTGGCCCAGGTGCCGGTGTTCGAAGCGCTCGCGCCCGCCGACCTGGGCCGGGTCGCCGACGTCGCCGTCCCGCGCCACTTCACCGGCGGCACGGTCATCTTCCGCGAGGGCGACGCCAGCGACACGTGCTACATCGTCGGCCGCGGCCACGCCCGCGCGGTGCGCGAGAACGTCGACGGCCGCACGATCACGCTCGCGCACTTCGGGCCGGGCGACATCTTCGGCGAGCTGGCGATGTTCGACGACGAGAAGCGCTCGGCGACGATCGAGACGCTCGACGACGTCGAGGCGATCGCGATCCTCGGCCAGGACATGCGCCGCCTGCTGCGCGAGCACCCCGACATCGCGGTCAAGCTCGTCATCGGCCTCGGCCGGCGGCTGCGCGAGGCCAACGAGCGGCTCGCGCGCCAGTCGTTCCAGACGGTGCAGTCGCGCGTCGCCGGCGTCCTGGGCCAGCTCGTGCGCCAGGCGCAGTCCGAGGGCGCGGATGAGCGCGACGTGCTCGTCACGATCACCCAGGCCGACATCGCGCAGCTCGCGGGCTCCTCGCGGGAGTCGGCCAGCCGCTTCCTGGCGGTCCTCGAGCGGGCCGGCGTCGTCACGCAGGGCCGCGGCCGCGTGACCGTCCACGAGCCCTCGGCGCTGGAGCGCTACGTCTACTGATGGCCGGGGCGGGTGGAAAAGGGGTTCCCAGCGAGTGGTCGGCGGGCGGCGTGGTCGTCCGCGGGACCGACTGCGTGGTCATCGTGCCGACACGCCGCGCCGCGAACGGCGCGAAGGTCCTGGCGCTGCCCAAGGGCCACGTCGATCCGGGCGAGACGCCGCTGCAGGCCGCCGCGCGCGAGGTCCGCGAGGAGGCCGGCGTCGAGACCGAGCCGCTGGGCGAGCTGGGCGCCGTCCGCTACTGGTACATGCGCGACGGCCGGCGGATCGCCAAGCAGGTCGACTTCTTCCTGTTCGCCTACGTCGCGGGCGACGTCGAGGACCACGACCACGAGGTCGAGCAGGCCTGCTGGATGCCGCTCCAGGAGGCCACGGAGCGGCTGAGCTACGACGGCGAGCGTGCGATGGCGGCACGCGCCCTGTCGCGGATCAGCTCCGACGGGTAGTCTCCGGCACCGGATGCAGGTCCTCAACTTCTACTCCACCATCTTCGCCGATCAGCTCAAGCGCGGCCGCAAGACCGCGACGATCCGCCTCGGCGACAAGTCGCACAAGTACAAGAAGAACCAGGCGGTGATGGTGACCATCGGCTACCAGCACTCGCCGCGCGAGAAGATCTTCGACGCGGTCATCGACCAGGTCGAGGTCAAGCGCGTCCGGGATCTGACACCGCGGGACATCGAGCACGACAACCCGGAGTTCCGCCGCCACGAGGAGATGATCCACTTCCTCGAGCAGATCTACGGCAAGAAGGTGACGATGGAGGACATCGTGACCGTCGTGCGCTTCTCGCAGATCATCGTCCACCCACCGTCGTTCACCGATGCCCGGCTGGGCATCGGCGGCGCGCAGAACTAGCGCCCGTCGAACGCACCACGGCGAGGGGGTCACCGTGCTGCGCGTCTTCATCGCCGACGATTCGCTCGGGTTCGGCACCCTGGCGGCCGCCTGGCTGGAAGCCCACGAGGACATCGAGGTCGTCGGCGCCGTCCGCAGCGCCGAGGACGCGATCGCCGCGCTCGAGGCCGCGCGGCCCGACGTCGTGATCCTCGACCGGCTGCTGCCCCAGCCCGAGCACTCCCAGCAGGTCCTCGCGCACATCCGGGCGCGGCTTCCGGGGGCCGCCGTCCTGCTCGTCTCCGGCATGCCCGACGAGGACCTGGCCGGCGAGGCCCGCACGACCGGCGCCGACGGCCACGTCTCCAAGGCGGCCAACGCCGAGGCGCTCGCCGACGCGGTCCGCCGCGTGGCGGCCGTCCGCCGCGACACCTAGCCGCGCCGGCTCAGGCCGGCGGCGGTACCGAGGCCCGCGACGTCGCGGGCGCGCCTGCGGGCGCGAAGACCTCGGGCAGCTCGGGCTCCAGTCGCGGGAAGGCCG
>JAOPZD010000047.1 GCA_025964295.1 Conexibacter sp. | reverse complement strand
GATCGCTTGGCATCAGGTCTCCTCGGGTCCGTCCCCGCCGTCTCGGGCGTGCCTCCTTGCGTCGACTTGCTGATCAAACGCGGACGCCGTGCTGGCTTCGAGTCGAAGTGCTCGGCCAGTGCGTCGCCCGACCGAGAACACCCGCGAGCACCAGTTGCGCAGTTCAGGCGCTCGCCGCGAGCTCGTCAGCCTGCTTCCTCGCCAGCGCCGCGTCGAGCACCGCGTACTCGGCTTCCTCGGTCGCCCCATAGGCGTAGTTGATCGCGAACGACGCGTCGGCTTCGGCGTCGTCGGCGTCGCGCTGCGCCGCGGTGAGGTCCATCTGAGCCTTCCTGCGGCCGATGTTCTCCCGGGCCTGGGCGACGTGGTCGTTCCAGTTCTTCTGCACGTCGTTCCACCAGTCGGAGACCTTCCCCTGGGTTGCATCAGCTGTCTCGCCCAACGCCTGGGCCTGAGCCTGAGCCGATCCGCGCGCCGCTTCGACGTCCGCCTCGAGATCGGCCGAGGCCTTGTCCTGCGCAGCCGCCGCATGGTCCTCCGCTTCCTTTGCCCGAGCGGCGAGCTTGCTCAATTGGTCGGAAAGAGCCATCCGAACCTCCTTGAAGGGTCGCGATCAGTTGACTGCCCCCTTCAGAGCGCCAACGGACCTGACTTGCAAATCCTCTCCGCGCCAGCCCGAGGTTACGCCTCGAAGCTGCCCGCAACAAGGCGACGGAGCACCTCCGAAGCCTGGGCGTCTGCTGCTACGGCAGACGGAGCGCAAGCTGTGTGCGCGACTTGACGTCGAGCTTGCGGAACGCCTTGCGCAGGTGGTACTCGACCGTGCTCGGGCTGATGAACAGCTGAGCCGCGATCTCCCGGTTGGTGTTGCCTTGCGCCGCGAGGCGCGAGATCTGCAACTCCTGGGGGGTGAGCTGGTCGAGCGTATCCACGGTCCGCCTGCGCGCGCGCTCGCCCGTCGCCTCCAGCTCGATGCGTGCGCGCTCGGCGAACGCCTCCATCCCGAAGTCGGAGAAGAGGTCGTGCGCGATGCGTAGCTGCTCGCGGGCGTCGAGGCGCCGGCGCCGGCGTCTCAGCCACTCGCCGTAGAGCAGGCGCGCCCGCGCCAGGTCCAGCCTGAGCCGCGTCGGCTGCAGACGATCGATCGCCTCGCGGTAGAGCGCCTCGGCGGCTTCGCCGACATCGACGAGGGCTCGCGAGCGCGCTTCGACCCCCAGCGCCCAAGGGGTGGCGCAGGCGCGGGTGGATTCGCTCAGGACCTCGAGGGCTTCCGCAGCGCGCTCGCTGCGACCACTGCGGGTGGCGGCTTCGATCAGCTCGACGAGCGCGAAGGTGGAGAACCACAGCTCGCGTGGATCCGCGGCAGCCTGCGCCGCCGCGTCGAAGGCATCTTCGTAGCGCCCCGACCCGTTGTAGAGCGCAGCGGTGACCCAGTGCGAAACCGTGAGTCCCATGCCCTCGCCGCGAGCGATGAAGTCGTCGGTACTGCGTCCGACCAGCCGCGTGAGCTCATCCTCGCGGCCGCGAAAGGCGGCGACCGCCAGCGCTCCGTATGGGGGCACGATGCGGCCGTAGGTCGCCTCGGCGAGTGCGTCGGCCTGCCCGACGAGCGCCGCGGCTGCCCGGGTCTCCCCCGCAAAGAGGTGAACCCCGACACGAGTGCTGAAGGCGAGCGGCAGGTGCGCGGGTGCGCCGGCGCCTCGGGCCGCGCGGATCTGGCGCAGCGTCAGCGAGTCCCAGCTTTCGTAGTCCCAGATGAATCCTGCGGTACGACCCGCGAGCCACAGCCAACGCAGACCTTCTTCCGTTCCGATCTGGTCGCTGTGGAACGCGCTCAGCGCCCTGCGCAACATCGGCGTTGCGGCCGCAGGCCCTTCGGTGATCAACAGCGCCAACCCGTCGAGAAGGAGATCCGCCGCACGCGGAGCAGGCGCCGAGGGAGGCGCAGTGCGTGCGGCGGCGGCCACTCGCCGGGCATCGGTCGCACCTCCCAGGCGGCCCGTGAAGGTGGCGGCGTTGAGCGCGTCGAGGTAGGCGTCTCGTGAGCGCCGCGCATCCAGCGGCGCGAGTCGCTCGGCCGCCCGGAGCAACAAGGCCGGCGCCTCGCTTCCACGATCCGCGGCGAAGGAGATCCGGGCGCGAAGCACGTCGACCTCGGCGCGTTGGAAGTCGTCCAACGCAGCCGCCTCTGCGTCGGCGGCAAGCGCCAGCGCCTCGTCGGGCGCGCCCGCCTGCTGCTTTGCCTGGGCTGCGGCGAGCGCCCGTCCGGCGCGGCGGGCGTGATCGACCGTCAAGACGGACGAGCGCGCGAGGAAGACAGCGGCGGCGGCGAGGCCGCCGCGCGCCTGCGCGCGACCCGCGGACTCCTCCAGGGCCGCGGCGACATCCTCATCCGGAACGGATGCCGCCTGCCCGCGGTGCCAGGCGCGGCGATCGGGGTCGCTGCCGGGATCGGTGGCCTCCGCCAGAGCGCGGTGGACGGCGCTGCGCTCATCCGCCCGGGAGGCCCGGTACACCGCCGAGCGAACCAAGGGATGACGGAACGTCACGCCACTGTCGAGCGCGAGCAAGCCGTCGGACTCGAGCGTCCGCGCCGCCGACTCTGCGACGCCGAGGGTCTGGGCCGCACGCCACACGAGCGCCAGATCGCCCGTCGGGTCGGCCGCCGCGACGAGCAACAGACGTCGCGCGTCAGGCGGGAGCGTCGCGAGCCGCCGCCTGAAGCTCTCCTCGATCTGCGCCGACAAGGGCACCGCACCCGGCAGGCCGAACCCACCCGCCAGCTGGGTAGGCGTCAAGCCGCGTGGCAACTCCAGCAGTGCGAGCGGATTCCCGTGGGTCTCGACGACGAGGCGCTCGAGCACACGCTCATCCAGCCGCGCCAGCAGGACGGACTCCAACAGCGCTCGCGCGTCGCGATGCCCCAAAGGCCCGACATGGAGCTCGGGCACTCCCGTCAGCACGTCGCTCAGCTCGCGCGCCCCGAAGACCAGCGCGACCCTCTCCGCCAGGAGCCGCCGCGCCACGAAGGCGAGCGCTCGCCCCGACGCACGATCAAGCCACTGTGCGTCATCGACGACGCACAGGAGCGGCCGCTCCCCCGCGGCCTCGGACAACAGGCCCAGGACCGCCAGACCGACGAGCAACGGATTCGGAGCCTGCCCGGCGCTGAGGCCGAATGCGACGGCGAGCGCCTCGCGCTGAGGAGGGGGCGAACGCTCGATCAGGTCGAGGATCGGCGAGCACAGCTGCTGAAGCGCCGCATACGGGAGCGCCATGTCCTGCTCGACCCCGACGCTACGCACGACGCGGAACTCCCGCCCCGCCTCGAGCGCGTACTCCAGCAGCGCCGTCTTGCCGACGCCCGGCTCACCGTGCACCACGAGGACGCCGCCCACGCCGGCACGCGCGCCTTCCACCAAGCGGTCGAGCGCGGCGCGCTCGCGCTGCCGTCCCAGCAGCTGCTCTCCTGGGGCGCGGACCGCTGATGACGCTCGGCTCATCTCCTCCCACCGAGCATGACTGAGTCCGGAATGCGGGTCGCGGACTAAGGAATTCCGGGATTCGATCGGCCGCCGGTCGCCGGATGCTTGCGGGCATGTCCGCCGCCGAAGCCCTCCCCGGCGCTCGCCCGGCGCTACGCGTCGAGCCACGCGCCGTGCTGGCGCTCGTAGCGGTGGCGCAGTTCATGGTCGTGCTGGACGCGACGGTGGTGAACGTCGCGCTGCCGACGATCCAGCGCAGCGTCGGGTTCTCGGAGCAGAGCCTGTCGTGGGTGCTGAACGCCTACACGCTGATCTTCGGCGGCTTCCTGCTGCTCGGCGGGCGCCTCGCCGACGCGCTCGGGCGGCGGCGGCTGTTCATGGCGGGCATCGCGGTGTTCTCTGGAGCGTCGCTGCTCTGCGGGGTCTCGCAGTCCGAGGGGACGCTGCTGGTCGCGCGCGGGCTCCAGGGCCTGGGCGGGGCGATGCTCTCGCCGGCCGCGCTCTCGCTCATCCTCACGACCTTTGCCGAGGGGACGGAGCGCAACCGCGCGCTGTCGGTGTGGGGCGCGATCGCGGGGGCGGGCGGCGCCGTGGGGCTGCTGCTCGGGGGCGTGATCGTGCAGGCACTCAGCTGGCGTTGGGTGTTCTTCATCAACGTCCCGATCGGCGTGACGGTGCTGGCGTTGGCTCCGCGGATCGTGCCCGAGAGCCGCTCGCGGTCGGTCACGCGCGGTGGCTACGACGCCGAAGGGGCGGTCGCCATCACGCTCGGCACCATGGCCCTGGTCTTCACCCTGATCAAGGCCGAGAGCTGGGGCTGGGCGTCGGGTCGCACGCTGGCGGGGTTCGCCGTTGCCATCCTGCTGATCGCGGCGTTCGTCGTGATCGAGCGACGCCACGAGAACCCGCTCGTCCCGCTGCGCATCTTCTCCAACCGCAGCCTCGCCGCGTCAGATGCCACGATGCTCGTGATCGCCGCGGCGCTGTTCGGCGTGTTCTTCTTCTGCACGCTCTACCTGCAGCAGGTGCTCGGCTACAACGCTCTGAAGACGGGGGTCGCGTACCTGCCGTGGACGCTGACGACCATCACTGCCTCCACGCTCGCCGCGCGCGTCGTCGATCGTTTCACGCCCAAGCCGGTCCTGATCGCCGGGTTGTTCGTGTCCACGGCGGGCTTCCTGCTCCTCACCCGCGTGTCCGGGAGCGCCGACTACGCAAGCCATGTCCTGCCGGCCATGATCGTCCTGGGCGCAGGCCTGGGGATGTCCTTCGTGCCGATCACGATCTCGGCGACGAACGGGGTGGCCCCCGGTGACTCGGGGCTCGCCTCCGGACTGCTGAACACGACTCAGCAGGTGGGCGGGTCGTTGGGCCTCGCGATCCTCAGCACGGTGTCCACGACCCGGGTGACGAATGCGCTCCACGCGGGCTCGCCACTGGCGGTCGCGCTGACGCACGGCTTCAAGGGCGCCTTCATCGTCGCGGCCTCGCTCTGCGCCGTCGGCGCGGTGCTGGCGCTGGCGCTTCTGCCGTCCCGCCCACGCAGGCCCGAGGACGAGCAGACCGAGACGCTCGCGCTGTCCTTCGCTCGCTGTCCCGGCGCGCCGTCCTGCGGTCACCTCGTCGCGGCGCGACGGAGGACGACGCGCGGGTCGCGGACTAAGGAATTCCCGGATTCGATCGCTCGCCCGTAGGTGGACGATCGGGGCATGAGCACAACCAACACCACGACCGAGGCGTTCGCCGACTCGCGCCCGAGCAGCGCCGAAGACCTCCCGGATTACGCGCCGGTTCGGCGCTCGGCGCTCGGCCCCGCCCTCAACGAGCAGGGCTACTACGCCGGGCGCGTCGAGCGCAACCTCTACTGGGTCACCGACGGGACCTACCAATCCGCGTTCCTGACCACGTCGGACGGCGTCGTCCTCCTCGACGCGCCGCCGACGATCGGTCACAACATCCAGCGCGCCGTGGATGAGATCGCCGCCGCCAACGGCGTGAGCAACAAGGTGAGCCACCTCATCTACTCACACCACCACGCCGACCACGCCGGCGCGTCCTCGCTGTTCGACAAGGACGTCGCGCGCATCGGGCACGAGGAGACCCGCAAGCTCCTGCTGCGTGATGACGACCCGGCCCGGCCCGCACCGGAAGAGACGTTCCAGGACCGCCGCACTCTGGAGATCGGTGGCGAGCGCATCGAGCTCGCCTGGCACGGCTCCAACCACTCGCCCGACAACATCTACATCCACCTGCCCGACCACGACACGCTGATGCTCGTGGACATCGTCAACCCCGGGTGGGCGCCGGTGTACCTCAGCAACCTCACCGAGGACATCCCCGGCTACATCGAGGCACCGGCCACCGCGCTCTCGTACCCGTGGAAGCACTTCATCGGCGGCCACCTCGGCAGGCTCGGCACCCGCGAGGACGTGACCGTGCACCAGCAGTACATGGCGGACATCGCCGCGAGCGTCAGGACGGCGATCGACACGGTCGATCCCACGCCGTACTTCGTCAAGTACGGCGAGAACGTCTGGGCCGCGGTGCGCGGCCTGCTCGACGCGACGACGGCTGCGGCCGCGGCGCCGGTCATCGAGAAGTACACGGGCGTGCTCGCGGCGGCCGACGTCTTCACCGCCAGCACCACGTTCTGGGTCATGGAGTCGATCCGGCTCGACCTCGGCTACGGCTCGCAGGTGCATGCGTGATGTCGAGCGGTGCCGAGCGTGCCGACGTGTGCTCGAGAACATCGTGTCGACGTTCAGGTGAGGCCGGCGCGAGGAGCCGGGAAGAGAGCGAAAGGAGTCGATCGGGATGAAGACCGCACAGGAGTATCTAGAGCGCAGGTGGACCGCACTGATCCTCCTGTGCGTCGCGCAGTTCATCGTGGTGCTCGACGCGTCCATCGTCAACGTCGCCCTGCCGAGCATCGGCAAGGGGCTCGACTTCTCGGAGGAGAACCTGCCCTGGATCGTGAACGCGTACGTGATCGCGTTCGGCGGATTCCTCCTCCTCGGTGGACGCGCAGCGGATCTCCTCGGCCGGCGCCGCATGTTCATAACCGGCCTGGCGATGGTAGGGATCGCCTCCCTGGCGGCGGGCTTCGCCGCAACGCAGGGCCAGCTGATCGCCGCGCGCGCCGCGCAAGGCCTTGGTGCCGCGTTCGTCTCCCCGGCCGCTCTCTCCATCGTCACCACCCTGTTCAAGGACGGTGCTGAGCGCAACAAAGCACTCGGTGCCTGGGGCGCAGTCGCCGGCTCGGCCGGGGCTGCCGGCGTTCTGCTCGGCGGGATCCTCACCGACGGGCTCGGCTGGGAGTGGGTCCTCTGGGTGAACGTCCCGGTCGCCGCGATCGCCCTCGCGCTGACGCCCGGGCTGATCCCGGAGAGCCGCTCGGAGTCGGCGACGAGGCACTACGACGCAGCCGGCGCCGTCAGCATCACCGCCGGCCTCTCGCTGCTCGCCTACGCCCTCCTCGACGCCAGCAGCTCTGGCTGGGGGTCGACCAAGATCGTCAGCCTGTTGGCGCTCTCCGCTGCGCTGATTGCGGCATTCGTCGCGATCGAGCTCCGCTCGAAGGCGCCATTGGTCCCGTTCCGGATCTTCCGGCTGCGGACCCTGACCGGCGCGAACGTCGTGGGGCTGCTCCTCGGCGCCTCCCTGTTCTCGATGTTCTATTTCATCTCGCTCTACATGCAGCAGGTGCTCGGGTACAGCGCGATCCACGCCGGCCTCTCGTACCTGCCGCTGGCTGTGACGATCATCGTCGCCGCCGGCCTCGGCGGGCAGCTCGTCACCCGGTTCGGCTTCAAGCCCATCCTCGCGGCGGGGATGCTGTTCGTCGCCTTGGGCCAAGCCTGGTTCAGCCAGCTCTCGGTGGGCGGCGGCTTCCTCACCGACATCCTCGGTCCGTCGCTACTGGCAGCCATCGGCCTGGGATTCGGCTTCGTCACCTCCACGATCGCCGCCGTGGCGGGGGTCGAGGAGCGCGAGCAGGGCCTGGCGAGCGGCCTGATCAACACCTCGAACCAGATCGGCGCAGCGCTCGGCCTCGCCGTTCTCTCGACGATCGCCACCTCACGTACGGATCACGTGCTGGCGACGGGCCACTCGACCCTGGCGAACGCGCTCACCGAGGGGTTCCAGAGCGCTTTCCGCGGCGGCGCCGTGATCGCTCTGCTGGGCTTCGTCGCGACGCTGGTCCTGATCCGCTCGCGGGACAGCAAGGCCCATATGGAGATGGCCAACGCCGAG
>JAOPZD010000661.1 GCA_025964295.1 Conexibacter sp. | reverse complement strand
CGGTCTTGGATTCGGAGTACAGGTCATCGCGTCACCGGCGCCGAACGTCATCTGATCTCCGCACGAGGCGACGACATCCAGGTCCGGATGGGCGTGCAGGATGTTGGTGGCCGCCCTTCTGGGACGTCGCCCGAAGGTACCCGCCCTCCTCGGCGACCGGCTTCACGTTGGGCGACTGCTTCAGGATCGCGTGCACGGCCTTGGTCCGCACGCCCTCGGTCGCCTGCGAGAGGCTGTCGGGCAAGTAGGCGACCTTGCACGGATCCTTTCCCTCGCACGCCTGCACCATGAGCTTCGCGATGATGGTGCCGTTTTCCCCAAGCGGGTGGGCGACGGTCGCGGGCATCCCGGGGACGCTGGACTCGATCGACGCGATGTCCGAGCCGATCGTGTTGAAGTGGGCGACGACCTTGACGCCGGCCGCGATGGCCTCCTTGACGACCGGCACGATCGCGTTTCTGTCGACGGGCAGGACGATGAACGCATCGAACTGCTCGGAACTTGCCTTGCCGGGCTTGATGGTGGTCGCCGCCTGGTCAAGCGTGCGCTCGGCTCCCCAGTAGATCGCGCCGGGCTGGCTCGGAGCACCACCTGCGTCGATGCCACGGGCATCCCGCTCGCCGTCGCCCTGACCGGCGGCAACCGCCACGACGTCATCCAGCTCATCCCGCAGTTGAGCTGAACTCACTGTGAAACCGGTTCTTAACACACGCACGAGTCATCTCGACGCGCGCTCGTCATCGTGGCATCCAGTCTTCGTCGTGCCAAAAGCGCCGGCCTCGCGGTTGCGTTCGATGTCCTCGTCGCCGTAGCCGCACCACTCGCGCAGGAGCGCCTCCGTGTGCTCTCCGCGCGCGGGACCTGGGGTCGGCGCGGCATCGTGGCCGCTGATGCGCAGCGGCGACGCGAGCTGGTGCACGGTGCCGAGGCGGGGGTGCTCGTAGTGCGAGACGACGGCGCGCGCGTGCGCCTGGGGGTCCTCGAGCGCGTCGCCGACGCCATTGACGCGTCCCACTGGCACCCCGGAATCCTCGAGGCGGCGCACCCATTCGTCGGCTGGCCACTCGGCGAAGAGAGGGCGCAAGATGGCGAGCAGCTCGTCACGGTGGTGGTCGCGCCCGTCGAAGTCCGCGAAGCGCGGGTCCTCGGCCAGCGCCGCAAGGCCCATTGCCGCGCACAGCCGCTCCCAGAAATGCTGCTTGGCGGCGGCGACGGTGATCCAGCCGTCGGCGCAGCGGAACGCCTGGAACGGCACGATCGACGGGTGGGCTGACTCGCCGCGCCGGGACACTTCGTGGCCCTCCGTCGCCGCCCACGTGCCCACATAGGTCAGCAGCGAAAGCGCGACCTCGAACAGCGAGACGTCACAGTCGCCACCAACGCCGTCGCGCCGTGCGCGCCACACGGCGCCGAGCAGCGTCAGCGCTAGTGCATAGCCGCCGGCGAAGTCGACGAGTGAGAGGCCCGACTTGGTAGGTGGCCCGCCGGGCTCGCCGGTGAGGCTCATCCAGCCGGTCATCGCCTGCAGCACGTAGTCATACGCGGGCTGGTCGGCGCGCGGACCGGTCATGCCGAAGCCCGACAGCGATGCACAGACGATCCGCGGGTTGCGGTGGCGCAGTGCCTCGTAGGTGAGGCCGAGCTTCGCCGGCTGATCACCGCGCAGGTTGCTCGTCACGGCGTCAGCGTGCTCCACCACGTCCTCGAACACGGCGCGCCCGGCGGGCGAGCGCAGATCGAGCGAGATCGAACGTTTGCTGCGATTGAACGTCTCGAAGAACAGCGAGTCCTCGCCAGAGCGGAACGGCGGGACGTACCGACCGACGTCGCCGCCTGACGCGGGATCCTCGATCTTGATGACCTCGGCCCCGAGGTCGGCGAGCTGGAGGCTGCCCCACGGTCCAGCTCCGAACTGCTCGATCGCGATGATGCGCAGATCGGCGAGCGGTGCGCGAGCGACGTCGGTCATCGCGCCGTCCCCCGCCGGTTCCACGTGCGCTCGTAACCGGGACGCAGCGAGCGCAGGTGCCGGCGCATCGCGTCCTCCGCCGCGTCGGCGTCGCCTGTCTGCATCGCGAGGGCGATCTCTTGATGCTCGTCGTTGATCGCCTGGAGCGCCTTCTTGGGCAGCTTCGATCGCTGCAGGTGGGTCTGCAGCACGACGAAGATCGGCTGGGCTGCGATCGAAAGCAGCGGATTGCCGCTGGCGTGCACGAGCTGGAAGTGAAAGTCCCGATTGTGGACGAACTGCTGCTCGACCGACAAGGCGAGGGGGTTGTCGGGCACTGACTCCAGCAGCGCGCGGACGTCGTCCGGCGAGCTGCGCAATGTTGCCAGCCGTGTCGCCGGTAGCTCAAGCAGCTCGCGCGCCTCAAGGAAGTCATCGAGGCTCAGTTCGGCCGACGCGCTCATCAGCCCGAGGTTCGAGCTGACGATCTCCGACACCCCGTCTACGGTCGGGACGTTGACGTAGCTGCCGCCGCCGGTGCCCTTAGCCGTGCGGACGAGGCCTTGGGCCGAGAGGAGCCGCAGGGCCTCGCGGACTGTGGCCCGACTGACACCGAACTCCGCGGCGAGTATCGCCTCGGTCGGCAGGCGCTGGCCAGGAGCCAGCACCCCCGACGTGATGACCTCGAGCAACTGCTCCGCGACTTGCTCGAACGCCTTGCGGACACGCCGGATCGGGACACCGCGCAGAAGGTTTGGTCCTGTGTCCGACATCAGTAGGAACGGGGGAGGCCGAGAACGTGCTGGCCGACGAACGCCTGCACGAGATTGTTGTTGATTGGAGCGACCTGGTAAAGCCGCGTCTCGCGGAACTTGCGCTCGATGTCGTACTCCTCGGCGAACCCGAAGCCGCCGTGCGCGTCGAGCGCCGCGTTGGCCGCCTGCCACGACGCCTCCGACGCCAGGAACTTCGCCATGTTGGCCTCTGCCCCGCACGGCTGACCGGTCTCGTACAGCCACGCCGCCTTCCAGCGCATCAGATCGGCCGCGTCGACCGCCATGTGCGCGCGCGCCAGCGGGAACTGCACGCCCTGGTTGGAGCCGATCGGCCGGCCGAACACAACCCGCTCGCTTGCGTAGGCCGTCGCCCGGTTCAAGAAGAACCGCCCATCGCCGATGCACTCTGACGCGATCAGGATCCGCTCCGCGTTCATCCCGTCGAGGATGTACCGGAAGCCCTTGCCCTCCTCACCGATCAGCGCGTCGGCCGGAAGCGTCAGGCCGTCGAAGAACACCTCCGTCGTGGCGTGATTCATCAGGGTCTTGATGGGCTTGATCTGCAGACTGTCGCCCCGGTCGCGCATATCCACCAGGAACACCGATAGGCCGTCGGTCTTCTTCTTGACCTCGTCGATCGGCGTCGTGCGCGCCAGCAGCACCATCAGATCCGAGTGCTCAGCGCGGGAGGTCCAGATCTTCTGTCCATCGACCACATACCCGCCGTCGTCCGTCCGCCGCGCTCGCGTCTTGATCTTGGTCGTGTCTGAGCCCGCATCGGGCTCGGTGACGGCGAACGCCTGCAGCCGCAGCTCGCCCGACGCGATCCGCGGCAGGAACTTGCGCTTCTGATGCTCGCTGCCGTGCCGTAGCAGCGTGCCCATCACGTACATCTGCGCGTGGCAAGCACCCGGGTTACCGCCACTTCGACTGATCTCCTCGAGGATCACGCTCGCCGCCCCGATCTGCAGGCCCGACCCGCCGTACTCCTCCGGGATCAGCGCCGCCAGCCACCCCTGCCGCGTCAGCTCGTCGACGAACTCGGTCGGATACGTTGACGGCTCCAGCGCCCGCCAGTACTCCCCTGGGAACTTCGCGCACAACGCCCGCACGGCGTCCCGGATGTCAGCGATCTCGCCGGGCTGCTCGAAGTCCATGGCCTAGACCGTCCAGTCCGAGACCGGCTCGGGGAAACCGTCGGCGACCTCGGCCGCGTCGCGGCGATACGCCATGAAGGTGCGCTTGAACTCGATCACGGTCTCCCCACGCTGGTTGATACCGCGCGTGCGCATCGACACGATCCCGACGCTCGGGTTCGACCGCGAGGCGCGAGTGTCCAGGATCTCCGTCTCCGCGTACAGCGTGTCGCCGACGAACACCGGCCGGGGGAGCTTGATGTCCGTCCACGAGAGGTTCGCGGTCCCGTTCTCGCTGGTGTCGGGGACCGACAGCCCGGTGACCAGCGCCACCGTCAAACAGCTGTTGACGAGCATCCGTCCAAACCGGGTGCGCTCGGCGAAGTCGGCATTGAAGTGCACCTGGTTGGTGTTCATCGTCAGTGCCGAGAACCAGGTGTTGTCGACCTCGGAGATGGTCCGGCCGAGCCGACTGCGATAGACGTCGCCAACCTCGAAATCCTCGAAGAAGCGCCCCCGCCACTGTTTGGGGGCCGTTATGTGCGTCATGGGTTTCCTCCGGTCTCGGCCTGTTGCAGGACTGCGTAGGCACGTCGCGCGACCGGCACGTCGATCATCTCGCCGTCGAGCGCGACGACACCGGCACCCTCGTCGAGCGCCCGCTCGTAGGCGTCGATGACGCGCCGCGCCCACTCGAGGCGTTTCGGTGTAGGCGCGAGCGCTTCGGCCACGGGCGCGATCTGAGCCGGGTGAATGCAAGCCTTAGCGGTGAAGCCAAGACGCCGGGCGCGGTCAGTTTCGGCGCTGAGGCTCTCGCACTCTGAAATTACGAGGCTGGGGCCATCGATAGGTGAGGCCAGCCCGGCGGCGGCGGAGGCGAGCACGACCTGACTTCGCGCGAGCAGGAGCTCATCGCCGGTCGAACCGGGATCGCAGCCGAGTTCGCCGACGAGATCGAACGGGCCGAACATGAGCCGCTCGACGCCCGGTGCACGCGCAATCTCCTCGGCGCGCAAGACGGCCGTCGCCGTTTCTATGAGGGCTATGACGGGACGAGCCAGCTCAGCAATCGCCAGGGTCGCGACGTTGGCCTTCGGCACCAGGACTGCGGCAGCCGACAGGTCGTGCAGCGCATCGAGATCGCGTGAACCGTCCGGGGTGTCGAGGCCGTTGACGCGGATGACGACGAGCGGTCCCGCCTCGGGCCGAGCCGCAAGCGCGTCTCCGAGCTGTGCGCGCGCCGAGGCCTTCGCAGACGGCGCGACGGCGTCCTCAAGGTCGAGGATCACCGCGTCGGCGCCGGCCGTCCAGGCCTTCGCTCGCTTGCGCGCGTCGTCGGCGGGAACGAAGAGGAAGGTTCGGGCGGCGGCGAGAGCCGTGCTCAATGTCGAATCCGGAGTGTTGATTGACCCAATGTAAGACATTGGGCGAGTCGGCGCCACGCGGCTTGCGATTTGGCTCACGGCGCCCTCGGGCCGGCGTCCGCTTGCAGCCCCCGGCCGCCCGCCCGCACGCACAGGCACTCGAGGCTCGACCCAACCGGGCGCACACCTTGGGACGCGCGCCCGGAAGTGATATGAGGCAGGCTGAATCCACGGAGAGTGGATGAGTAGTTCCCCACCGGTTCCGGTGAGGGGAGAGACAACCGGACGGGGTCGCGTAGAGGGCTTCGAACTCGTCGGGCGGGAGGTCGTTGAGGGACTCGTGCGAGCGGGTGGCGTGGCGGCGGGCGAGTAAGCGCATCGCCAGGCGCGTGGCCTTGGTCGTGTCAGCGGGGTCCACGCGGTGCCAGCGGGCGCAGTGCGCGACGGTCTTCTTCGTGCTCAGCTCGCACAGGTTCTCGCGCAGGTCTGCTGGTGCAGTGAGCACGAGCGCGCGAAGTTGAAGACCAGTCTGGGTGCGAGCTTTGACGGCGCTGGCCCTGGTGTTCCGCAGCACCCTGATCGATTCAACGATTCCGTCCCGGGCCTTCGGGACCGCGGCGACTTCGGGTGACCAGATCGTCCCTGGCGGCGGCGAGCGCGTCGCGCTGGTCGGTCTTGCCCAGGTGGCGCTGACCGCGGCGTGAGGGTCGGGTGATCTCGGTGACGTGATGCCCTCGAGCGTGAGCTGGCGGGCCAGGCCGGCGCCGTAGGAGCCGGTGCTTTCAACGCCGGCGCGGCGGATGGTCCCGCGAAGTTGCGCCCGCTTGATCAGCGCTCAGTCAACGCAGGTGCACCCATCAAGGGCAAAGTCGTATGCCGAGTCAGACCGACAGGCGACGCCGAGAACGAGACGTTTGAATGAGTGTCGTACGCATCGCTGACCGATCCGACCGACACGAGGACTCCGACCTGGTCCAGGACCTTCTCGAAGTCGTAACTGGTGTAACGGGTGGATTCAATCGGTCGTCGCAACTGCTCCGGCCCGCCCTACTGGCGCGTGCGCGACCGACAGCCGCGTCACCTACCACCCAACTCTGGGGCCCGGCCGGGAGGCACCGGGGCGCCGTCTGGGGTCGTGGTGCGCCACGGCCG
>JAOPZD010000628.1 GCA_025964295.1 Conexibacter sp. | reverse complement strand
CCGGCGGCCGCCGCCGCACCGCGGCGATCGCCGCGCTCGCGCTGGCCACGCTGGGCTTCGCCGCGGTCTTCGCGGCCAAGCCCGACACGCTGCGCTTCTACCTCAAGTACAGCCTGCTGTGGCTGCCGGCGGGCGCCGCGATCGGCGCCGCCGCGCTGACCTGGCTGGCCGTCCGGCGCCGCGAGCGCCCCTGGGACGCCACCGGCCAGCTCGCGTTGATGGTGGCCTTGATGCTGGTGGGGTTCACCTACGTCGCCTACGCGAAGTACATCCCCTACCCCAACCCGGACTTCCCGCAGGAGACCGCGTACGCGATGCCGGTCATCGCGACGTTCCTGGCCTGGCTGCACATCGCCGTGCTGCCGCGCACCGGCGTCGCGGCGCCCGCCGCCCTGCGCGCGGTCGGCACCTGGTGGATCGGCCTGCTGGCCGTCGCCTTCGTCGCGCTGCTCATCCACGACGCGCGCCAGGAGACCTTCGCGGTCCGCGGCGTCGACGGCACGATGATGGCCAAGCCCGCCGACGGCGCCGTCTACCAGGACGCGGTCGACCTCATCCAGCGCGAGACCAAGCGCTCCGAGCCGATCCTGCTGGCGCCGCAGATGACGTCGCTGTACGTCATGAGCGGCCGCCGCGACGTCCTGCCGCAGCTCTCGCTGCTGCCCGGCGCCCTGGACGGCCCGGCCGCCGAGCGCCAGGCGATCCGCACCCTTGAAGCGGCGCACCTGCGCCTGGCGATCGTCGATCGCCGTCCGCTGACCCGCTACGAGCACGGCACCTGGGGCGTCGAGTACGACCGCCTCGTCGGCGCCTGGCTGCGCAAGAACTTCACGCACACGACCACCCTCCGCGGACCGTCCGCCGGAGGAACAGAACCTCGAATCCTCGACGTCTGGCTCAGGAGGACGCTATGACCAACCCCGCCACGGTGGGCATCACGGGTGTCGCCGGCTTCATCGGCTCCCATCTCGCAGAGCGGCTGCTCGCCGAAGGACGGTCGGTCGTCGGCATCGACGACTTCTCGCACGGCGCGCCGGAGAACATGGCGACGTTCCGCGACGACCCCAACTTCACGTTCGTCGAGCTGGACTGCCGCGACGCCCTGCGCGTCCGTCGCACGTTCGGCGACTGCGACGCGCTCGTGCACCTCGCCGCCGAGAAGATCCCGCGCTACGGCGGGGCCCTGAAGACGCTGCAGGCCAACGTGGCCGGCGCCGAGTCGCTCTACGAGGCCGCGCTGGCGCTCGGCGTCCCGGTGCTCGTCGCCTCGACGTCGGACGTCTACGGCAACGCGACGCCGCCGTTCGCCGAGGACGCGAACCTGACGCTGGGCCCGCCCACCACGCGGCGCTGGGCGTACGCGACCTCCAAGCTCTACGACGAGCACGTCGCCCTGGCGATGGCCGCCGAGCAGGGCCTGCGGGTCAAGATCATGCGCTTCTTCGGCTCCTACGGCCCGCGCAACAACCCGTCGTGGTGGGGTGGCCCGCAGGCCGCCTTCTTCGAGATCCTCCTCGACGGCAAGCTGATGGAGATCCACGGCGACGGCCGCCAGATCCGCACGTTCACCTACGTGTCGGACACGGTCGACGGCGTGGTCCGGACGCTGGACTGCGACGAGGCCGAGGGCGAGATCCTCAACATCGGCGGCGAAGAGCCGACGACGATCTACCGGCTCGCGCACGAGTGCCAGGCGGCGCTCGGGCTCAGCGGGCCGCTGCGCGCCACGATGGTCCCCTACGAGGCCATCGGCGGCAAGTACCAGGACGTGCGGGTCCGGATCCCTGACACCACGAAGGCGGCCGGCATGCTCGGGTTCCGCGCGGGCGTGACGCTCGCCGAGGGCCTCGCCTGCACCGCCGACTGGCACAAGGCCCGTCGCGAGGAGCTCGAGGTCGCTGGCCTCGAGGTCGCGTCGGTCGCCTAGCCCGTCGCATTCGTCGGACCCCCTGAACAGATGACGTCCCTCAGTAGAACCTTGATTGGAAGTGGCAACATGCGGCGCTTGATGGTGATCCTCGTGGCGGCGGCCCTGGCCGTCGTCCTGGTGCCGGCCATTGGCCGCACCGCGCCCACGGCTCCGGCCGGTGTGTCCTCCATCGCATTGGATGCGAAGGTGGCCCTGTCCTGGAAGGCCTCCTCCGGGGCCTCCTCCTACAAGATCTACCGAGGGACGTCCGCCGGGTCGATCACGACCCAGGTCGGCACGTCGGCCTCGACGACCTACGTCGACACGACGGCGGCCAACAACACGACCTACTACTACGCGGTCCGCGCGACCGGCTCGGGCGACTCCAGCCCGTCCTCGGCCACGCAGGCCAAGCCGCTGGCCAAGTCCTGCTCGACCGGCAACGCCGTGGTGCAGGAGAACTGCTTCCCGGGCTCGACGAGCTGGCGCGCCACGGCCGCCGGCCCCTACAGCGCGTCGTCCTCGAACATCGAGGGCTTCGCCACCGAGCAGAGCGTCAACGCCGGCAGCAGCTTCGACATCAAGGTCAACACGGCCGACAACGTCGGCTACCGCATCGAGATCTACCGCATGGGCTACTACGGCGGCGCGCACGCCCGCCTGGTCTCCACGATCCCGGGCCTGACCGGCGTCGAGCAGCCCAGCTGCAACGAGGGCTCGGGCAACACCGGCCTCATCGAGTGCTCCAACTGGAGCACGGCGGCCACGGTCACCACGTCGACGAGCTGGCCCTCCGGCGTCTACATGATGCGCCTGGTCCGCACCGACAACGGCAACGACAACAACGTGCTCATGGTCGTCCGCAACGACGGCAGCACGTCCGACGTCCTCTACGGCGTCCCGACGGCGACCTACGAGGCCTACAACAACTACGGCGACCGGTCGCTCTACGACTTCAACTCCAGCGGCGCCAACACGGTCGCCGGGACCCCGCGCGCGGTCAAGGTCTCCTTCGACCGGCCCTACGCCATGACCTACTTCCCCGACCACAACTGGTTCGGGACCAACGACGCCGCCAGCACCGCGTTCCTGGAGCGCAACGGCTACGACGTCACCTACGTCGCCTCCAGCGACCTCCACAGCAGCCCGTCGCAGGTCGCCAGCCACAAGACGTTCGTCTCGCCGACGCACGACGAGTACTGGTCGACCGAGATGCGCAACGGCGTCACGTCGGCGCGCAACGCGGGCACCGGCCTGTTCTGGATGGGCTCCAACCAGGTCTACTGGAAGATCCGCTTCGAGACCAACGCCGCGACGGGCGCGGCCAACCGCACCGAGGTCGCCTACAAGTCGACCCAGGGCGGCGCCGTCGACCCGGTCAGCCCGACCGGCACGTGGCGTGACCCCGCGGGCGCCAACGCCCCCGAGAACGCCCTGGTCGGCCAGATGTACATCGGCGACAACGACCAGACCTCGTTCCGCCTCGGCGTCTCCGCCGCGGAGGGCAAGAGCCGTGTCTGGCGCCACACCGACCTGGGGTCGCTGGCCACCGGCACCTCCACGCAGCTCGGCCTCAACACGATCGGCTGGGAGTGGAACGCCCGCGTCGCCAACGGGCTGGAGCCCGCCGGCACGCAGACGTGGACGAGCTCGGCCGTGACCGGCGAGCTGGTCCAGCACGACGGCCGCGACTACCAGGCGGGCGCCGCGGCGACCGTCGACGGCACGATCTACAAGGCCGCCAGCGGCGCCTACGTCGTCTCGACGGGCACGAACAACTGGTGGCGCGGGCTCGAGCTCGACGGCACCGGCGACGGCGAGCCCAACATCGCCATCCAGCAGGCCACGATCAACATCCTGGCCGACATGCGCTCCAAGCCGACGACGCCGCTGGCCGGCCTCGTCGTCGAGACCGGCGCCGCCCCGACGATCAGCGACCGCTCGCCGGCCTCGGGCGCCACGGGCGTGCCGACCGACTCCTCGGCGTCGGTGACCTTCGACACCTCGCTGGACCCGTCCACGGTGACGACGTCGAACCTCTGGCTCACGACGGCGGGCGGCAGCACGGTGCCCGCGTCGGTCAGCTACGACGAGGCCTCGCGCACCGCGACGGTCAACCCCACCAACTCGCTCGGCTCGCACGCGGTCTACACCGTGCACGTCAAGGGCGGCTCGGCCGGCATCGCCTCCTGGGGCGGCCCGCTGGCGGCCGACGCGACGTGGAGCTTCACGACCGGCGCGGGCACGCCGCCCGCGGTCATCTCGACCACGCCCGATCCGGGCGCGGGGAGCGTGGCGATCAACACCACGGTCAAGGCGACCTTCGACCGCGACATGACCGCCTCGACGATCACGTCGTCGAGCTTCACGCTCTCGCCGCAGGTCGGCAGCCCGGTCGCCGCGACGGTGACCTACGACGCGGCCTCGGCCACGGCGACGCTGACCCCGGCGACCGCGCTGGACCCGTCGCGCCAGTACACGGCGACGCTGACCACCGCGGTGCAGGGCGGTGACGGCACGGCGCTGGCCGCGGCCAAGACCTGGTCCTTCACCACGGCCGATCCGATCACGGTGACCGACAAGGTCCCGGCGCCGCTGGCCACGGGCGTCTCGGCCGGCGCGATCGTCCGGGCGACGTTCTCGCGGGCGGCCGACGCCACCACGCTGACCACGGCCAACGTGACGCTGAAGACCTCCGGCGGGACGTCGGTGACGGGCACCGTCTCCTACGACGCCACGACGCGGACGGCCTCGTTCGTCCCGTCGGCCAAGCTCGCGCTGTCGACGACCTACACCGCGAAGGTCGCCGCCGCCGTCAAGGCGGCCGACGGCTCCACCCTCGGCGCCGACGTGAGCTGGACGTTCACGACGGCCGCGACGCAGACCGCCGCGCCGACGGTCGTGGCGACCTCGCCGTCGGCCGGCGCCACGTCGGTCCCGACCGACAACGTGGTGACCGCGACGTTCGACCGCGCGATGGACGCGGCCACGATCACCGGCCAGAACGTGCTGCTGCGCGACTCCGCCAGCGTCACGGTGGCGGCGACGATCAGCTACGACGCGGCCTCGCAGACCGCCCGGATCACGCCGACCGCGGCGCTGGGCTCGGCGAAGGTCTACACGGCGCAGCTGACCACGGCGGTGCGCGCCGCGGACGGCACGCCGCTGGCGGCGACGGTCACGTGGAGCTTCACGACGGCCGACTGCCCGTGCTCGCTGCTCAACGGCCTGACGCCGCAGTCGACCAACCTGGACGTGGCCGACGGACGCACCGGCACCGGGCTGACCTACGAGATGGGCATGAAGTTCACCGTCGACAAGACGATGAAGCTCACCGGCCTGCGCTTCTACAAGGACGCGGGGGAGACCGGCACGCACGTCGGCCGGCTCTGGAACGCCGCGGGCGCGCAGGTCGGCACGGCGACGTTCGCCGGCGAGACGGCCTCCGGGTGGCAGCGCGCGACGCTGGCCTCGCCGGCCACGCTGACGGCCAACGCGACCTACACGATCTCGGTCGGCCTCAACCGCCGCTTCGTGATGACCGCGGGCGGGCTGTCCTCGGCGATCGACAACGGGCCGCTGCACAACGTGACGACCAGCAACGGCGTCTTCGCCAACGCGGCCGGCACGTTCCCGTCGCAGAGCTGGAACGGCTCGAGCTACTTCGTCGACCCGGTGGTGGCCAACACCACCGCCTCGACGGCGCCGGCACTGACCTCGCGCACGCCGGTCAGCGGCGCGACCGGCGTCGACACCGCGGGCACGGTGACCGCCACGTTCGGCGGCGCGATGGACGCGGCGTCGCTGACCAGCTCGACGTTCGCGCTGACGACCTCCGGCGGCAGCACCGTGCCGGCGACCGTCAGCTACGACAGCTCGACGCGCACGGCGACGCTGACGCCCAACGCCGCGCTCTCGCCCTCGGCCAGCTACACGGCCAAGCTGACGACGGGCGTCCGGTCCGACGACGGCACGCCGCTCGCGGCCCAGCAGACGTGGAGCTTCTCCACGATGGCCGCCGCGGCGCCCACCGTCGCCTCGACGTCGCCGGTCGCGGCCGCCACGGGCATCGCGCCGAACACGACGGTCCAGGCCACGTTCTCGGCCTCGATGGACCCGGCGACGCTGACGGCCTCCACGTTCACGCTGACCGGGCCCTCGGGCGCGGTCACCGCGACGGTGGCCTACGACGACGCGACGAAGACCGCGACGCTGACGCCGAGCTCGGCGCTGGCGGGCAACGTCGCCTACACCGCCACGGTGACCACGGGGGCCAAGAGCGCCCTGGGCACCGCGCTCGGCGCGGCCAAGACGTGGTCCTTCACCACGTTCGCCTGCCCGTGCTCGGCGATGGGCGGGCTGACGCCGACCTACACCGGCCTCGACACCCGTGACGGCCGCGCCGCCCCGGGCCCGTGGAGCTACGAGCTCGGCACGAAGATCAAGGTGACCTCGGCCGCCTCGCTGACCGCGATCCGCTTCTACAAGGACGCGGGCGAGACCGGGACGCACACCGCCACGCTGTGGAGCGCGACGGGCAGCGTCATCGCGACGGCGACCTACACGGGCGAGAGCGCCTCGGGCTGGCAGGAGGCCGCGCTGAGCACGCCGGTCGCCCTGACGCCGGGCTCGACCTACGTCATCTCGGTCGGCTTCAACGCCCGCTTCGTGATGACGGCCAGCGCGCTGGGCAGCCCGCTGGTCAACGGGCCGCTGCAGACGGTGGCCGACGGCGCCAACGGCGTGATCGGCGACGCCGCCGGCGTCTTCCCGACCGCCTCGTGGGCCAACAGCAGCTACTTCGTGGACGCTGTGGTCCAGTGAGCGCGGTCGTCGCCACCGACGCGCGGGAGGAGGGCGCCGGCCCCGCGCTGGCGCTCGCCCCCGACCCCGGCGCCGCCGGCCGCGCGC
>JAOPZD010000596.1 GCA_025964295.1 Conexibacter sp. | reverse complement strand
GTCGCGCCCGCGGCCGCGGCCCGGCGTGGCCTCGTCGCCGCGGCGCAGCGCCGTGGCGGTGACGATCGCGCGCGCCATCCCGGCCTCGGTGACCTGGTCGCCGGTGAGCTCGTTGACGACGTGGCCGCGCGAGAACACCAGGATGCGGTCGCAGAGGCCCTCGAGCTCGAGGCTGTCGGAGGAGACGACGATCACCGGGATGCCGCTGTCGGCCGCCGCGCGCAGGATCCGGTAGATCTCAACGCGCGCGCCCGCGTCGACGCCCTGGGTCGGCTCGTCGGCCAGGATCAGCTTGGGCTCTGACAGCAGCGCCCGCGCCAGGACGACCTTCTGCTGGTTGCCGCCCGACAGCGAGGAGACCGGCGCCTCGATCGAGTCGGTGCGGATGCTCAGCGATTCGCGCTGGCGCTCCACCGCGGCGCGCTCGGCGCCGCCGCGGATCACGCCGCCGCCGGCGACGCGCGCCAGCGACGAGAGGCTCGCGTTCTCGCGGATCGAGAGCCCCATCATGAGGCCCTCCTCGTGGCGGTCGGAGGGCAGGTAGGCGACGCCCGCGGCGTGTGCGCGGCGCTCGCTGCCGAGCTTGAAGTCCTCGCCGTTGAGGCGCACGGTCCCGGAGGCGCGCTCGAGCCCGGCCAGCGCGCGCAGCAGCGCGGCCTGGCCGTTGCCGGCGATGCCCGCGACGCCGACGATCTCGCCGGGCGCCAGCGTGAGGCTGACGTCGTCGAACTCGCCGCCGGAGAGGTGCTCGACCTCGAGCACCGGCGCGCGGCCCGCGACGACCTCGGCCGGGCGCTTCTCGGGGAAGACCGCGTCGATGCTGCGCCCGACGATCAGCTCGACGATCTCGTCGTCGGTCAGCGACGCCATCGCCGCGGTGGCGCGCACGGTGCCGTCGCGCATCACGCTGACGCGGTCGGCGATCAGCCGGACCTCGGGGAGGCGGTGCGAGATGTAGATGATGGCCGTACCGGTCGCGGCGATCTCGCGCACGAGCGCGAGCATGTGCTCGACCATGTCGGCGCCCAGCGGCGCCGTGGGCTCGTCGAGGACCAGGACGCGCGGGTCCTGGGCCAGCGCCTTGGCCAGCTCGAGCAGCTGGCGCTGGGCGACGCTGAGGTCCTCGACGCGATCGCCGAGCTTGGCCTTGCAGCCCGCGCGGTCGAGCTGGGCCTGCAGCCACGCCGTCCGCTCGTCGCCGCGGTGGCGGCGCATGAGCGCGGGCAGCGCGACCGCCATGTTGTCGGCGACCGTCAGGTCGGGCATCAGGGCCGGGTGCTGGCGCACGATCGCCAGGCCGCGCGCCTGCGCCTCGGCGGGCGTGAGCTCGGTCGCGGCGAGGCCGCCGAGCTCGATCGTCCCGGCGTCGGGCGCGATCGAGCCCGACGCGACGTTCATCAACGTGGACTTGCCCGCGCCGTTCTCACCGAGCAGCGCGTGGACCTCGCCCGCGACGACGTCGAGCGTCACGTCGGTGATCGCCGCGACCGGGCCGAAGTGCTTGGTCACGCCCACGAGGCGCAGCACCGGCTCGCCCGGCGCCGCGCCCGGTCCTGCGGCGTGGGTGATGATGGTGGTGTCGATGCCTGGTTCGCTCACGGTGGACCTCCTGCGCGATCGGCGGACGGTGCCCGAGCACCGCCCGCCGTCGATCGCGTCGGGGTTGGACTACTTGTTGAACACCGCCTTGAGGTTCGCGGCGTCCAGGCTCGACGACAGGATCGCGTCGCCGGGCAGCGACGGATCGCACTCGGGCTTCTTGGGCTTGCCCGAGACCGAGTCCTCGGCGGTCGCGTTCTTGACGCTCAGCGACTTGGGCGGCGTGCCGCCGGCCGCCTTGGCGATGGCGTCCTGCACCGCGGTCTTGACCATCCAGTTCTGCGACGAGTTGGTGTAGAGCTCGAAGTCCGGGTTGGTGGGCTTGAGCTTCTTCCAGTCGCACGCGAGCTGGGTGGAGTCCTCGGTGGCGATCGGCGGGATCTTGCGCCCGGCCTGCTTGAACACCGGCAGCGCGCTGTCCATCGCCGCGCCGTAGTCGGCGGCGATCGCGTCGATCTTGGGGAACTTGGCCAGCGACGACGTGACGACCTGCTGCGTCTTGGCCGGGTCCCAGTTGGTGACGTTGAACGGCTGCTGGCCGATCAGCTTGATGTTGGGGTGCTTGTCGAGGACGCTCTTGAGGCCGCCGAGGCGGTCGAGCGACTGCTGCACGCCGGCGGGGCCGCCGAGGTAGAGGACGTTGCCGCCGTTGGGCAGCAGGTTGACCAGCCAGTTGCCCCACAGGATCCCGTACTGGTCGGAGTCCGTCGCGACGTAGTCGGTGTAGTCGACGCCCGCCTTGCCGCCCGGAGGCGAGCGGTACGGGACGACGGTGGCGCCGGCCTTGACCGCGCTGCGCATCGCCGGCAGCAGGGCCTTGCCCGCGTCGGGGAAGATGACCATCGCGTTGACGCCCTGGGCGACGAGGCCCTGGATGTCGGAGATGGCCTTCTGCGTGTTGCCCTGGCCGTCGGTGTAGACGACGTCGGTCACGTTGGGGCACTTGGCCGCTTCGAGCTCGGCGAGCTTATGGGTGATGCGCCGCCACGTGTCGGCGCCGTTGCCGTCCGACAGCGACAGCTTGATCCTCTTGGTGCCGCAGTACGACGGGGCGTTGGACGCGCCGGCGCCCGCGGACGCGGCCGTGGCCGAGCCCGACGAGTCGCTGCCGCCCGATCCGCCGCAGGCCGCGACGCCGAGCGCCAGGGCTCCTGCCGCGACCACGGCGCTCAGGCCACGGTATTTCGAGTCCATCCTCATGTGCACTCCTCCTGGGGATTCCTGATGACCACGTGCCGCAGGGCGCGGCGCATCGGCGCGTGCTCCTCCGAGCACCCGTCGATCGGCGTTGTTGTTGTCGTTGGTGGCGGACGCCCGCCCGGGCCGTCAGCCGGAGCGCACGGGAGGGCTTCCGCCCGTGAGCAGGGCCGGGCGCAGCCGTGTCCGCACGGCCGCCCAGTTGACGCTGTAGACCGCGATGCCCAGCGTGAGGGCGGCGGCCTGGACGAGGTTCTGCACGGCGCTGCTCGCGCCCGTCGCGAGCACGAACTGGTCGAGCTGGGTGAGGAACAGCGCGGCGACCGCCGTCGCGGTGACGCTGCCGACGCCGCCCAGCAGCGAGGTGCCGCCGAGCACCACCGCGGCGACCGTCGGCAGCAGGTAGTCGTTGCCCGAGAAGATGCTCGGCGTCGTGACGGCGCCGGCGAGCAGGATCGCCGCGCAGCAGTACAGGATGTTGGCGGCCACGTAGGCGCCCACCTGGTAGCGCAGCGGCTCGATGCCGGCCGCGCGCGCGGCGCGGGCGTTGGCGCCGACGGCCTCGAAGCGGCGCCCGATCGTCGTCCCCTTGATGACGAAGGAGACCAAGGCCATGATGATGACCGCGATGACGATCGTGGTCGGGATCCCGAGCACGTGGCCCGTCGCGAAGTCGTGCAGGTCGCTCGTCGTCGTCGTCGGCGAGCCCTTGGAGATCGTGACGATCTCGCCGAACAGCAGCGCGTTGACACCCAGGGTCGTGACGATCGGCGTGATCCCGACCTTCGTGACCAGCAGGCCGACGACCAGGCCGGAGGCGATCGCCACCAGGAAGGCCAGCAGGATCGCCTCGAGCAGCTTGCCGTTGTCGCCCGCCGGGTTGTGGGTGACGATGACGACGACCAGCGACATGACGCCCGGCACCGACAGGTCGATGCCGCGCTGCTGGATGACCAGCGTCTGCCCCATCGCGGCGATCGCGAGGACCGCGGCGAACGGCAGCATCCCCTGCAGCACGCTGTTGCGCAGGCTGTCGGGCTCGACGACCTTGCTGACGACGAACAGCGCCAGCGTCGCGATCGCGATGACCGTCCAGGCCGGCCGCTTGTGGGAGGTGAGTGCGCTCATGGTGTAGGGCTTGGTGGCGGTGCTGTCGTCACGCTAGATCGGGGCGCATGGGCGGCGCACCCTCCGAACGGAGGTTCAGTCGTCCAGCAGCGCCCGGACGGCCTTGGCGATGCTGCCGGGACCGGGCAGCGCGGCCTCCTCGAGGGGCGGGCTGTAGGGCACGGGCGCGTCGATGGCGCCGAGGCGGCGGATCGGCCCCTCGACCTCGTAGAGCAGCTGCTCGGTCAGGCGCATCGCGATCTCCGCGCCGGGGCCGAAGCCGCCGACCGCCTCGTGGACGACCAGCGCGCGCCCGGTGCGCCGGACGCTCGCCACGAGCGTGTCGACGTCGAGGGGGACGAGCGTGCGCAGGTCGATGACCTCGACGCCGACGCCGGCCAGGTCGTCGCCGTCGCACGCGGCGAGCACGTCGCCGACCATCCGGCCCCAGGCGATGACGGTCACGTCGTCGCCGGGCCGCACGATCCGGGCGCGCCCGGGGGGCAGCGGCTCCCACGCGTCGTCGGGCGCGCGGCGGTTGTAGAGGCGCCGGTTCTCGACGAAGACGACGGGGCCGTCGTCGCGGATCGCCGCGCGCAGGAGGTCGGCGACGTCGCGCGGGTCCGAGGGCAGGAAGACCTTGAGGCCCGGGACGTGGGCGAGCATGCCCTCCAGGCTCTGGGAGTGCTGGGCGCCGCTGCTGCGCCCGCCGCCGGTCTGGGTCCGGATGACCAGCGGGATCTGGACGCCGCCGCCGGTCATGTAGCGCAGCTTGGCCGCCTGGTTGACGATCGGGTCCAGGCAGACCGAGACGAAGTCCATGTACATGACTTCGACTCCCGGGCGCAGGCCCGCCATCGCGGCGCCGCCCGCGGCGCCGACGACGCCGGCCTCGGCGATCGGCGTGTCCATCACCCGGTCG
>JAOPZD010000551.1 GCA_025964295.1 Conexibacter sp. | reverse complement strand
CCACAGCGGACGTAGGGGAAGGTCGGTTGCGCTCGCCACACGCCGCGTCTACCTTCCAATGCTCCCCGCCCTCGCCGCGAAGCCCGCCTGGATCAAGTCGCGAACCGGGTTCGCGTTCCGCGCCACCGCGCTGGGCCGCCGGAGTTGATCACCGCGACCGACTGCGCGAACCTCCTCCGCGTCTCGGACCGACGCTCCCAGATCGGCAAGCGCGACTACGTCGTCCTTCGAATCCTCGGCGACTGCGGCCGCACTCTGCGTATCTCGCAGGCTGCTCGCCGGTGACCTGCGCCGGCCACATAGGAATGCTCGCGAATGCCGGCTCTATCTCCGAGGCAGGCGTTACGGAACGCCAGGTCCCCGTCCCGAAGGAAACCCAGGCCGCGCTCGACGCCTGGCTCGCGGTGCATCCACTTGCCCGTGGCCGCGGCGACCTCCTCGCCTCAGCCCCGGGTTGTCAGGCTCGGGCGTCGCTGCGGTAGCGGGCTCCCGGAGCCGCTCTCGGCGAAGACCGTTCACGATGCGGCGATGGTCGCCGGTGTCCTGGAGCGGCTCGCGCACCCGCACGCGCTGCGGACCCACTGGGCTACCGGCTGTTCGAGGATGGCGTAGCGATCCAGACTGTCTCCGCCCGGCTCGGCCACGCCGACTTGCGCACCACGGGTCGCTACGCCGCCGACCGACCCGAAGACCGCAACGACGTTGCCGACGTCCCCGACTGGCGCCACCAGGCGGATCGGCGACGTGAGGGCAAACCCGAGCTCCGATGGGCTGCGAGGCGGCTAGTTCCGTCCGCGCACGCGGTTACGGTCGCTATTCGCAATCGGGGCGCCGTGCGTGCGGCTCGCGAGTAGGGTCTTCGATCGGACCGGGCCCGCCAGCTGGCGGTAGGTGACCCCACGCTGGTGACTTGGCTGCAACACTTATGAGCGAGGCGATTTTGTCAGAGAACGCGAACACTTCTGCAACCGTGGAGTTCGAGGCGCTACGCACCGTGCTCCATGACGTGCAGCGAGCGTGCGACGCGCTCCCCGACGCTGACAGAGATCGCTACAAGGAGGCCCAGCGCAGCGTCGTGGAAGCCCGACGGAGCGCCGAGACGCATGAGGGCCGGCTGCAGGTCTGCTGACCTTGTTGCCGTTGACGCCGTGGGTCAGCCTTGACCACCACGGCGAAGTTCTCCACCTAACGTTGGACGCCGATTGGCAGGCGTTCGGCGATCTGTACGCGGCTGACGCCGAGCCGCTCGCGCAAGTGCTCAACGTCGCGCGCAACGGCGGCTGCCGCACCGTCGTCGTCGAGCATCGTTACATCGACCTCGACTTTCGCAGCGAGCACGCGGCGTACTGGTCACTGAGGTTCGAGGTTCCGTCGCCGTTCACCCGGCGCCTGCACTTCTTCGCCGCCGAGTTCGACGACGAAGCGATCCACGACTTGCCGGCCGACGCTGGCTATCTCGGCTACTCGGTCCTCAAGCCGATGAAGGTCGGCCGCGTCGGTCGCACTGTTCTCAAACCGCCGCCGGCCCTGGCCGACGCGACAATGACTCTGATCAAAGAGCGCGTATCGCTGTACGGCAACGACCTTGAGGTCAACGGCGTTCCGTTTCTCGAGCAGGATCGCGAGTATCTCCGCTGCGCACACGCGGCCGCGTGGATCTGCCACTACGTCGCGGTCCGGCGCGACCTGGTCGGTCGTCGGTCGACGGCCAACATGGTCGGGCTGACGCCAGACGTGCTCTCAGACAGCCGGCCGCTGCCATCGCAGGGACTAAATCTCAACCAGCTGCAGGCCGTGTTCGGGGCGACCGGTCAGCCAGCGCTGCTTTACGGCTTCTCGTCCCTGCCGAACGTCATCGGGGTGGAGAAGAAATCCCCGATGACCGATGACGACGGCCATCCGCTCCCGAACGGCTATTGGGACACGCGCTGTATCAGCATCATCTGCCGATACTTGAACTCGGGATTCCCGGTTCTCGTCGCCGGCGACGGCCACGCCTGGGTGCTCGTCGGGTGGAAGCGCGAGCCGGACTCCGGCCACGTGACATTCATCGGCTGCGATGACCAAAAGGGCCCGTACGAGGAGATCCCCTACCCCTGGACCCACTACCGACGCCCGTGGCACAGCATCATGGTCCCGCTCCCACCGAAGGTGTTCCTGACCGGCGAGACCGCGGAGAACGCCGCTTTCATCGTGCTGCTCGGCGTCTGGGCAAGCGATGCAGGTAACGCGGCCCTAGCCGGCCGGCTGATGAGCGGCGAGATCCAGCTGCGGACGCGCGTCAAGAACATCCGGGCGTTCAAGCGCGAGATCGCGTCACAGACGTCGTCGGACGACGTGCTTCGCGCGATCCGGCTTGCTCGTCTTCCGAACTTCGTTTGGGTGGTGGAGGCCCATGACCGGGACCTCTGCGATTTCGGTGAGAGCTGCGTTGTTGCGACCGTCTTGTATGACGCGACCTCAAGCGACACCGACCCGCGGCTCTGTGCGATCGCGACGCCCGGCGCGGTCGCCGTTTTCCCGCCTGACGGAGGCGCGACAGAAGTCATACGCGCCTCCAAGGATCCTTGGACGTCGATGCTCCCGGTCCACTAAGCGGCTTCGACGGAGCGCCACCGTGCGTTCCGGACCCGCTCGACCACCTGACTGCGCTGCTGGCAAAAGCACCGGGCGTCGGCGTTGCGACGCTGGCCTTCGTTCGCCGGACCATGGAGCGCATCGAACTGAAAGAAGTTGACCTGAGTCGCGACGCCCAAGGTCACCGCGACGAGACGGCCGACAGCGAGGCATGCGGCGAGCTGGGACACGAACGGGACGGACGGCTGGTAGCCGCCGGCGTCGAGGTCGTTAAGGCCGAGCGCGTTGGCGAGTCCGCAGACGGGCTTGCCAACCAGACCGGTGAGCTGTGCCCGCTGTTCTACCGTGAGTGGCTTGAGGTCCGCCGGTGAGAGAGGCTCTGCGCCTTGGCGTAGGCGATCGACAGACAGGCCGGTGGCGCGGGCGAGGACCTTAAGCGGATCCGTCGCCGATCGCAGTTCGGGGAAGAAGCACCGGAGGCACGGGCCGGACCAGAGACCGTGGTGGAGGCCGACGCCGGTGTCGCCGGTGGCGGCGTCGATCAGGTGGTCGGGCCACAGCGTCTGCGTCTCACGCCGCGCCTCGCGAGAGTCCAGGCCGCAGATAACGACTGGTGGCGCGGTGAGGACGCCTTCGTCCACGAGCCTGATGAGGTCGGTGGAACGTCCGACGATCGGCGTGACGTCATACCCCGCGTCGCGGAGTACCTCGGCGACCATGTCGACCTTGGCCGGCGAATCCTCGGCATGGCGCTCGCCGCCGATGGAGTAGGTCCCGCGATTTTCGGGTCCGAACGTCTCGGGGTCGCAAGCTGCGATGCGTCCAGAGAGCTCGAGCAGGCTGAGGATCAGCGCTACGGCGGTCCCGACGGCTCCCGTTCCCACGAGGCCGAGGTCGATGCGATCGGATCGGCGGAGCAAGGGCGCGAGCGTGAGGTCGTCGCCAAGGGTGACCGGGCAGAAACTGAGGTATGGCACTGAGGATTTACGCGCGAGCTTGCCGACGACGATCGTCTTGAATGCCTCGGCGGCCGCGAGCGCTGCAGCCAGGACGATGCCGAGCCCGTTGGCAGCACGATGCTGCTGTAGGTGTCGCGTTGGGTCGTTGGCCAGCTGGGCGCCGTAGCCGTCGGGGACGATGCGGACGAATTCGGCGTTGGCCTGCGTGGCGATCGCGATCGCAACATCGACCGCTTCGGCACCGCTCAGAGTGTGCTCGAGCGGTCGTGCGCTATCGACCTGGCGGACAGCCGTCGTGAGGTCATCCACTGCGGCACCGGGCAGATTCCGGGAATCGAGCACCAGGTGGCCTGGGAGCCGGCGGAGGGTCGTCAGGAGCACGCGCGCGGTCGCGTGAGCTCCAGGCAGTGAAGGGTCGTAGGTGACGAGGACGCGGGCTCGCTCCTGACGGAGGAACAGCGCTGTCTCGTCGGCCGAGCTCACGCCGGTCGCGAGTCGCAGGCTGCGTGAGTGCTCAATGTTCATGGACTGCTCCTTGCTCGAACGTGATGGTTTGGTGGCTGAGTGCGGCGTCGGTGCGCGGGGGCGGACTCGATTTCCAGGACCGGTCGAATGTCCACCAGCCCCAGGCCGTCGGCTCTGGTGAAGCGCTCGCGTAGAACGGGACGACCGCCGTGTGGAATCCGGGGACGTTCAGTCCGTGGTCGAGGTCAGTCTTGGAGAGTCCAGCGCGGCCTCGGTGGGTGTGCCACTGAGCAAGAACTGACAGGTCGTGGTCGTCGGCCCAATCGAAGAGGGCAGCGAGCGCCAGGCCGTCGACGATGAAGAGGTCGCGGCGGCGCTCGACGCCGAGATCGCCGGTGAGCGCGAGGACGTCGCCACGGGGGGCGCCGGCGCGGCCGAGGATGAAGCCTCCGGTCTCGACGAGTCGCCGTCCGGCGATCCGTGCGACGTCGGCGATCGTGGCAGACATGGAGGCGGGCAGAGTGAAGGGCATCAGGCGTTGCGTCCTTGGTAGTTGTGGTTGAGGTCGTCTTGGAGCGTTTGCGCGATCCACAAGAACGGGTTGCCGCTGCTGCTCCATTGGTGCGGGCCCGTGCACCATTCGGGATGGACGACGTAGGCCTCGGCCGTCATCGGCTTGCAGATATCCCAGGCACCAAGGCGGTAGCCGGGGACGATCGGCCACGCCGACGGCACGTCGAAGCGGCCGTGGATCCGGTCGTGGAATCGCACTGAGGGCGGGCAGTCGGGGTACTGCTGCCACGCGACGCGCGCGTAGTAGGTCTCGGCCGCCGCCGACTTGGGGTGCAGCACCAGCCAGTAGGTCCCCGGGTCGGCGTCGAGGATCAGGACGCCGTCGAAGTCGTCGAGGTAGGCGACGACGGCGTCCTGATCCATCTCGAGCGTGAGGAGTGTGTCCGCGCTCGTCATGGTCAGCCCTGGATGAGCTCCTTGGACAAGATGAACTTGAGGCTGTCGCGACCGTGCGACAGCGAGCCGATCTGTGTGAGGCCCTCGATGCGATCACCGTTGAAGGTGAGGTAGTAGACGGTCGAGGCGTCGTCGGACACACCGAAGTGGCCCATGGCTTCGAGCCGGACCGACTCCGCCGGGGCCGACAGCTCGGCGCGCTCCTTGAACGAGTCGCGGCCCGCGAGCGGGAACGACACCGTGACCTTCAGCTTCTCGAGTTTCGTGTTCTCGGCCGCGTCACGGCCGTGATCTTCGAACGTCATTTTGCGTCCTCCATGTTGTCCAACGGTCTCATCAACTTTTGTTGATGACGTAATCTAAAAGTAGCACATCCATCCTGTACCGTGGACGACATCAACTGAAGTGAACGGAGGGGAATGCAGTGCCACCGAGAAAGCTGGGCGGAAAACTGAAGACGGTCCGGGAGATGAAGGGGCTGTCGCTGGCGGCCGTGGCGGGCCCCGCGGGGATGTCCGCGACCTACCTGCAGAAGCTCGAGCGCGACGAGGTCGACTCCCCGTCGCCGCACCGGCTTCACAGCCTCGCCGCAGTGCTCGAGCTTGAGTACGCCGACCTCATGGAGCTCGCTGGATACGTCATGCCCCGCGGCGACACCGCCGGGCCATCGGCGAGCAACCTCCTCGCTCAAGCCCTCAGCGCGGAGAACCTCACCGAGGACGAGATCGCCGAGCTCGCCGAGTTCATCGCGTTCAAGCGACGAAACAGGAACTAACCCATGCTGCACGACCTGGACTCCGGCCGCGACATCGCTCACGTGGAGCGGCTACTCCGCGACGCCGAAGCCCAAGGTCGGCTGCCCACCCCCGTTGACGACCTGATCGCGGCCGCGAAGCTCACGGAGCCGCTCGAATCGCTCCTGGCCGAATCGGCGCTTGCCGGCGTGCCGGAGTACCTCGCGGCGAAGATGCGGCGACTCCGCGGGAAGACGCACGCCCTTCTCGATCGAAGAACGCGCGAGATTCACGTCAACCCAGATATCTCCCACGACGGCCAGCGCCGCTTCAAGAAGTGCCACGAGGTCGCGCACGACATCCTCCCGTGGCAGCAAGACACCGGCTACGTCGACGATCAGTTCACCCTCGCCCCGACAACCCGTCGTCTCTTCGAGCAGGAAGCCAACCAGGGCGGCGCCGAGCTCCTCTTCCAGCGTGACCTGTTCGCCGAGATGGCGAGCGACTACCGCATGGGGTTCGCGACCGTGCTCGAGCTCGCTGAGCAGTTCGGGGCGTCGTACCATGCGACGTTCGGGCGATACGTCGAAACGCACGGAGCGAAAGTCGCCGGGTTGGTCCTCGAGCCCTCGCCATGCGCGGCAACCCCACTCGGTCACCGACGCGGAGAGGCGCTCAACTCGAACTCATGGGCCACACAGTTCGACCCGGCCTCGTCCTGGCCGCGAATCCTCAACGCGACTCCCCACTCGTTCATCGGGCTCAGGGAGGAGCCGGTCACCGCCACATCCGGTACCCCGATCTCAACAACGTAATGACTGGGCTCAACGTCGAGATGTGGTCGAACACCTACCGGGTCTTCGTCCTCATCTGGAAGCCGCGGCGCGAACGTCTCAAGCGCAAGCGCGTCATCACCTCGAATCCACGACCGTGAGCGAGATCGCGAAGGTTGATAGCTCCGTCCTTCGTGGGGTGTTTCTGGGGCGCGCCTTCCGATCCGTTCGGTACCGTGAAGTCCGTCATGTCCACCGTTCATCGGCCTCTCGAGGCCTTTGGGGACCTGATGGACGCTCCCTCTTTCCATGGTAAGGAAGGGGTCATCGGTTCGAGTCCGATGGAGGGCTTCATCCGATTCCCTCGCTCCGGCGGGGGTTTTTCGTTCCCGGGACAGTCCGTAAAGCCTCGAAGACGCGCCTTGTGGGGCATCTGTGGGGCGCACCGCGATCCGGAAGCGCCCTAGTGCGACCCGTTCTCTGTGGGCGTTTTCGGAGAGGGTGTTCCCGCTCGTCCGACTCAGAGGTAGGGGACCTTTCCCTTTGCCTCGTGACTGAGCCGCCCGCACCACCCTTCGACGACCTCGATCCCGCCGACGTCCTGGCCGCACTGGACGTAGCCGAGCGCATGCGCGTCGACGGCCGATCGGTCCGCGGCGCCGTCAGCCGCGGCGACCTGCTGGCCAGCCGTGCGCGTGGCCTGCGGATCCTCGCCGCGCACGCGGCCTCGTGGTGGCGTGCTCGGAGCGGGCGGCGGGAGCCACCGCCTCAGACGCCGGCACCGCCTGAGCCTTCGTCGCAGTCTGCCTCGGCGTTCCGGCCGCGACCGAGTCGCCGAATGGCGAGGCCTCGTTATCGCCTGCCGCTGCCGCCTCGTCCGGGAGACGGACCCGGCGCGCCCTGCCCTCCGGCGTCGAGGTGCGCCGGTACACGCGGGTCGATGGCACCGTCACCGCGACCCTCGCGGTCCGGTTCAAGGGTCCGGGCCGAGCTGCTGGACGCCGGCGTCGGGAACATCGACAACGAGATCCGGCGCGCCCGAAAGCGCGTTGGCTGACCCATGATGTCCCGATTCGCGGGACTCGCGCCCTTGTCGGACGCGAGCCTCCGGGGATCCTGTCCGGCTTGTGATAGGAGGTCGTCCCATGCCTTTGAAGACATGGTTTATCACCGGCAGCTCGCGCGGCTTCGGGCGCGAATGGGCGATCGCCGCGCTTGACCGCGGCGACAACGTGGTCGCCACCGCGCGCGACGCGAGCAGCGTCGACGATCTCGTGGCGGAGTACG
>JAOPZD010000542.1 GCA_025964295.1 Conexibacter sp. | reverse complement strand
CCGGCGGCGACCGCGCCGACCAGCCCGCCGGCCAGCGCGCCGGTCGCGGCCAGGACGCCGAGGAGGCGCAGCGCCGCTGCGGTTCCCGTCACGTCGTGGGACATGCGGTCGGCCTCGTGCGCCCCGGCGAGAGGCACAGGTCGGTGCGGGCCGGGGTGGCGTCGCGCCGGATCTTGAACCGCGTGTACTTGCCGATCCGCCGCGGTGCCGTCACGCGCACCTCGATGACGGTGCCCGCGCGCAGGAGCCGCCCCTCGATCGACGTCACCCGGACCGGCGTGCGCGCCGCCGTGACGCGGACGTCGGCGCGCTTGGGCGCGCAGCTGCCGTCGTGGCAGACGACGTGGATCGTCGCGCCGCGCGGCGCCTGGACCTTGAGCAGGCTGATGCGCACCGCGCCGCGGTAGATCAGCCCGCGGATGCGGACGACGGGGAACGGCGTCATCAGCGCTGCGCGGGTCGCGCCCGGCGCCGGGCCGTTGGGGATGGCCGGCCCCGGCGCCGGACTCTCGTGCGACGGACCGGTGGACGCCCCCTGCAGCCCGGCCGTCGGGTTGGGCAGGGCGGGGCGCACGACGTCGATCGTGCGGAAGGCGACGGTGGCGACACCGCGGTCGTCGATGGCGCGGACGGCCACGCGGTGCGGGCCGGCCTCGCGGAAGGTCCACGTCGCGCCGGCCCCGGCCGCGTCGTCGAACTGGCCGTCGTCGTCGAGGTCCCACTCGATCCGCGCGACGCTGCCGTCGGGGTCCGACGCGGTCGCGCCGAAGGCGACGACGGCGCCCACGAGCGGCTGGGCGGGCGCGTTGGTGAACGCCACCGTGGGCGGCAGGTCGGCGACCACGGTGATCGCGCCCTCGGCCGTGCTCGTCGCGCCGTGGCCGTCGCTGACCTGGACGGCGACGCGGTAGAGGCCGGGCGCGGCGTAGCTCACGGTCTGCAACGCGCCGGCGGCGTCGCCGAACCGGCCGTCGCCGTCGAGGTCCCACGAGAAGCTCAGCGCGTCCTGGTTGGGATCGCTCGAGCGGCTGGCGTCCAGGAGCACGGGAGCGCCGATCGCCGCCGGGCTGGACAGGATCGAGAGGACCGGCCGCGGCGGCCCGTTGACGACGACCGGGATCGAGATGGTGTTGTTGCCCGCCGGGTTGGTGACCTTCAGCGAGACCGTCGAGGTTCCGGCCGGCAGCGCCTGCGGCGGTGGCACGCGGCCCTTGTAGGTCGTGGTGGGGAAGCTCCAGGTCCAGGCGGTCGGCTCGCTGGTCGACGCGTCGCTGAACTGGACGGTGCCGTCGGGCAGCTGGGCGTAGCTGAAGCGCGCGACCGGCTTGGCGTAGACGTGGAAGGCCGTCTGCGCGTGGGCCGGCGCCGGGGCCAGCGGATCGTCGTCGGTGGCGTCGAGCAGCGCGGTGTAGTCGCCCGCCGCCGTGAAGCCCAGCGTGACGGGGTTGGTCGCCGCGATCGCCACCGGCGTCCCGCCGGCGTCGAGGATCGTCCAGGTCCAATGCGTGCCCGTGCTGCTGGTCAGGCGCATCTGCAGCGCGGCCCGCTGCTCGACCGAGATGGCCGGCGTCGCGGGCGTCGCGCGCGCGGCACTCGCCAGGACCAGGCTCACGGCGATGCAGGTGATGATGGCGGTGCACCGGGTCCTGAGCATGCGCGCGTCCTGGGTCTTGCGGGTCGACGTCCTGTCCTTGCATCAGGGAAACGGATGACGGGGGCCGCCGTTCACGCACGGGCTAGCGCGCTTCCGGGTCGGCCATCGCCGCGCGCAGCTCGTCGTCGCGCTCCACGCCGCGGATGAGCACCGACAGGGCGGTCCCGAGGAGCGCGGGGGAGACGTGGTCGCGGTCGGCGACGCGGATGAGGCCGAGGCCCATGCTGAGCCCGAGGCTGACGTTGGCGAAGTGCCGCGCGGCCTCCGGGGAGTCCGGCAGGCCGGCGTCGGCGGCGCTGTCGGCGGCGAACCGGGCGAACATCTGGCGCAGCGCCTCGAGGCCGGCGGCGAAGCGGACGCGCAGCTGCTCGTCGCGACCGGCGGCGAGCCAGAACTCGATCAGCAGCCGGAAGGCGTCGGGCAGCTCGTCGAGCTCGTGCATCCACTGGTCGCTGCCGGCCAGCGGGCGCTTCCAGGTGGTCTCGTCGCGGTCGAAGAGGGCGACCTGCTCGGCGATCTCGGCGGCCAGGTACTCCTCCATGAGCGCCACCAGGAGGTTGTCCTTGGAGCCGAAGTGCCCGTAGACCGCGCCCTTGGTCAGGCCGGCCTCCTCGGCCACGTCGTCGAGCGTGGCGCCGGCGAACCCGTGCGCCGCGTAGACCCGCGCCGCCGCCTGCAGGAGCCGGGCGCGGGTGGCCGCCTTGCGGGCGCTGCGATCGAACTCGCCGCGGGGCATCAGCGCACGCCGCCCACGGACGCGTCGCTTGACTCATACCGGTCAGTACATATACTCATCCGCACCCCATCGACATTAGCGCGAGAGGACGACGACGATGCAGGCCTCCCTGCCTCCCGGACCGCGAATCCCGACCACGCTGCAGACGATCGGCTGGTGGAGCCGGCCGACCGTGTACGTCGAACGCCTGCGCGCCCGCTACGGCCCGCGCTTCACGCTGCGCCTGCTGGGCCAGCCGCCGATGGTCGTGCTCTCCGATCCCGACGACCTGCGCGAGCTCTTCACCGCCCCGCCCGACGTCCTGCACCCCGGCGAGGGCGCGCGGATCCTGGAGCCGATCGTCGGCGCCAACTCGGTGATCCTCCTCGACGAGGACCCGCACCTCGAGCAGCGGCGCCTGATGCTGCCCGCCTTCCACGGGGAGCGCATGCAACGGCTCACCGGGCTGATGGCCGAGCTCACCGATCGCGAGCTGGACGGCTGGCCGACCGACGAGCCGGTCGTGCTCCACCCGCGGCTGCAGGGCCTGACGATGGAGATCATCCTGCGCGCGGTGTTCGGCCTCGACGAGGGCGCGCGCCTCGACGGCCTGCGCGACCGGCTGACGGCGATCCTCGCGTTCGGCGACAGCCCGCTGTCGCTGCTGCCCGCCGCCCAGCGGCTCCTGAGCGGCCGCGGGCGCTACGGGCGCTTCGAGCGCGACAAGGCGGTCGTCGACCGCGAGCTGTTCGCGCTGATCGCCGACCGCCGCCGCGACGGCGGCGACCGCGACGACATCCTCGCCATGCTGCTCGCCGCCGAGCACGGCGACGGGTCGCCGATGTCCGACGCGGAGATCCGCGACGAGCTGCTCACCGCGCTGGTCGCCGGCCACGAGACCACCGCCTCCTCGCTGGCCTTCGCCTTCGAGCAGCTCGCGCGCGCGCCCCACGTCCAGGAGCGCCTCGCCGCCGACGAGGACGGCCGCTACCTCGAGGCCACCATCAACGAGGTCCTGCGCCGGCGGCCGGTCCTGCCCAACGCCGAGCCGCGCCTGGTCAAGCAGGAGGTGACGATCGGGCCGTGGACCTACCCCGCCGGCGTGGTGCTGATCGCCTCCGCCGCGCTCGTGCACCACGACCCCGCCATCTACCCCGAGCCGCGCGCCTTCCGCCCGGAGCGGTTCCTGGACGCCAAGCCCGGGACCTACACCTGGATCCCGTTCGGCGGCGGACGCCGGCGCTGCCTCGGCGCGAGCTTCGCGCTGCTGGAGATGCGCCTCGTCCTGCGCGCGGCCACCGAGCGGTTCACCGTCGCCGCCGCCGGCCCGCAGCAGCGCACGCGGCGCCGGATGATCACGATCACGCCCGGCGACGGCGCGCGCGTGCG
>JAOPZD010000539.1 GCA_025964295.1 Conexibacter sp. | reverse complement strand
GTCGGCGCCGCGTCGCCCGACGGCGTCGTGCTCGCCGGCTCGTCGTCGCCGCCGCAGCCCGCCGCGAAGGCGAGCGCCGCAACGGCGGCCAACGCGCAGGCGACCGGGCGCCGCCTCACTGGCCGATCGAGAACATCGCCTCGAGGTCGTGCTCGGAGAACACCTCGAAGGCGACCATCGTCTGGGTCCGCGTCACGCCGGTCAGCTGCACGAGCTGACCGGTGATGACCTCGGCCAGCTGCTCGTGGCGGGGTACGCGGACGATCGCCACGAAGTCCCACTCACCGGTGACCGAGTAGGCCTCGGCGACCCCGTCGAGGCCGGCCAGCGCGCCGCCGAGCGTCGTCAGCGCATCCCGCTCGGCCTCGATCAGGACGACCGCGTGCGTCATCGCAGCCTGTGGCTCTCGCCCGGCGCCAGCACGATGACCTCGGCGTAGCCCGCGTTCTGGACGTCGCTCTTGAACGCCTGGGCGTCGGTCTCGATCAGCGGGAACGTGTCGTAGTGGGCGGGGATGATCTGGTCGGCCTTGATCAGCTCGGCCGCGGCGACGGCGTCGAAGCGATCCATCGTGTAGTGCCCGCCGATCGGGACGATCGCCAGGTCGATGTGGCCGCGCTTGGACGGCAGCGCGAGATCGCTGAACAGGCCGGTGTCGCCGACGACGTAGATCCGCTTGTCCCCCATCTCGATCACGAGGCCGGCGGGCGTGTTGACGGTGCCGCCCGGCGTCGTCGAGGTGTGCCAGGCCGGCGTCAGCCGGGCGGTGACCCAGCCGAGGTCGGCGGTGCCGCCGATGTTGGGGTCGATGATGTTCTCGACCCCGGACTCGCGCAGCTCGCCGGCCAGCTCGACGATCGCCACGACCGTCGCGCCCGTGCGCTTGGCGATGTCGACGGTGTCGCCGATGTGGTCGCTGTGGCCGTGCGTCAGGAAGATGGCGTCGGCGGCGACCTCGTCGGCCGTCGCGGCGGCCTTCGGGTTGCCGGTGAGGAACGGGTCGACGAGCACGGTCTTGCCGTCGTGCTCGAACGCGAACGCGGCGTGGCCCAGGAACTGGATGTTCATCTACGTCGTCTCCTGTGGGGGTGGTGGGGCGGTCGGGTCGTCGCCGCCGAACAGCTCGCGCGCCAGCTCCAGCCCGACGGCGACGCCCACGAGCATGCTCAGGCGCGTCTCCTCGGCGATCAGCACGCGGATCGCGGACTCGCGCTCCGGGCCGTCCGCGGCGCTCGCGGCGCCGGTGATCTGGGCCTCGTGCGCCTCGCCGAACCAGCCGCCCGCCTCCAGCGCCTCGTGGAGGACGCGCTGCAGCCCGGGGGCGGCGTGGGTGACGATCTCCTGAGCGTGGACGAACCGCTCGGGGTCGGTGGAGAGCGCCGCGACGGCGGCGTCGACCTGCTCGGCGGTGAAGCGGCGGGCGGGCACTCCGACCACCCTAGCCGGTGCCCGGGGGCCGCTCGCGCCCGTCAGCGCGTCGTGTCGGACGTGCGCAGGAGCATGAGCCCCGCGAGCGCGCCGATGACGAGGCCCGAGAACGTGGCGATCGCGCTGGCGCCGTCGGTGACCGCCGGCATCAGCGCCACGACGACGCCGATGACCGCGGTGCCGATCAGGTCGCCGTCGTGCTCGACGTCGCGGCGCGCGCGGACGACGTCCGGCAGCGCCCACGCGGCGAGCATGCCCAGCGCGGCGCCCGGGGCGCCGAAGATGAACGTGTCCTGACCGACCGCGGCGGCGATCGCGTTGCCGCCGATGCCGCAGGCCGCGAACAGCGCGAGCACGAGCAGCGGCCCGTGGCGCAGCTCCAGCCGCCAGCCGAAGATGCCGATGGCCAGCAGCGTCGCCAGCTGGTACCACGCGTTGGGGTACGCGAAGGCCGAGGTGACGTACCGCCACGCGTCGCCGCTGAGCGAGACCAGCGCGAGGTCGGCGTCGGAGACGAAGGGCAGGACCAGGAAGCCGAACAGCGACAGCAGGAGCAGCGCGATCGTCGCGTTCGGGCGGCCCGTCGCGTCGCCGCGGATGCCCGGGATCTCGTTGGAGCGCAGCGGCGTCAGCGTCGGCCGCGGCATCCGGCGCGGCGAGCGCGGGGACGCGTCACCCGAGCGACGGTCGATCTTGGGCGCGCGCTTGCGCAGCCGCGTGCCGCAGTACGGGCACTCGGTGATGTACGGGCTGACCTCAGACCCGCACTTCTTGCAGACAACGAACAGGTCAGGCGTCCCGGCCACGAACACCGATTCTAGGCCCCCAGCGCTCCAGTCGGCGACGACCGGGCCGATCATCTGATCGTGCGGCGTCTCCGCGACTTCCAGATCGTCGGATTGGGCGTGTCCGGGACGGACGCGACGTGCCGCGTCGTGGCCGTCGACGGCGGCGTCACCGTGCTCGAGCCCGAGAATCCGGCGGGCCTGGCCCAGCTCGTCCTTCCCGGCCCGGCGACGCTCTCCTTCGACACCCCGCGCCACCCCGTCCTGCTCGCCGGCAACGCCGACGCCGGGCCGATCGACGGGACGCTCGGCTTCTGGGTGACCGATGCCGTGACGTTGGCGCCCCAGCGTCTGCGCCCGCGCCTGAAGGCCGACCTCGCGGTGCGCGTCACGCCGCTGGACGCCGGCCGCCGCCGGACCGCCTTCGCCTCCGACCACGCGACGACCGACATCAGCGCCGGCGGCGTCGCGATCGCCGGGATCACCGCCCTGCCGGGCGCACTGCTGGCCCTCGAGCTCGTCGTGCCCGGGATGGAGCGCCCGGTGGCCTGCTGCGGGCGCGTCGTGCGCCGCCGCCCCGACGGGACGACGGCGGTCGCGTTCACCGACCTGGACCCGGCCATCGCCGACACGCTGGACCGGCTGATCTTCGGCGTGCGCCGCCGCGTGGCGCGGCAGGCGTTCCTGCTGCGCGAGAGCGCCTAAAGGGCCGAGCCCGCCAGGCGACCTCGCCCTCTGGGCGAGCGTCGCCCTAGAACTCGGCGTCGCCGTCGCCGATCGTCGCGGCGACGACCTCGGCCATGACCTCGCGCAGGTCGTGGTTGGCCTCGTAGACGACGACCTGGCGCGCCGCGCCGTTGCCGCGCGTCAGCAGGTCCTCGATGCCGTCCAGCTCGGCGGCGCTGCCGAGGTCCTGCGCGTGCTCGCGGAGGCGGTCCAGCAGGCGGTGGGCCAGCGCCTTGGTCGCGACGCGCGCGCTGGACGGCAGGTCGACCAGCTCGCCCTCGAGGCCATGGCGGGCGGCGAGCCAGCGGTTCTCGTCGAGCATCTGCCACGGGTACTCGCCGAGGTGCTCGCCCGCGTCGAAGTGCTCGCAGAGCTCCTTGACCATCGCCTGGATCAGCGCCGCGAGGCCGAGCGTGTGCTCCACGCGCGTCTGCGCGTCGCACGCGCGGATCTCGACCGTGCCGAGCTTGGGGTGCGGGCGGACGTCGTACCAGAGGTAGGTGTAGTCCTCCATGACGCCGCTGGACATCATGAACTCGATCTGGCGCTCGTAGTCGGCCCAGTCGCGGTAGCTCGGCGGGACGCCCACGCGCGGGAAGGCCCGGAAGATCGGCAGGCGCGTCGAGGCCATCCCCGTCCCGTCGCCGCGCCAGAACGGCGAGTTGGCGCTGAGCGCGAGCAGGACCGGGAGGTGGACGCGCATCCCGTTGGCGACGTGGATCGCCTTGTCGGGGTCGTCGACGCCGACGTGGACGTGCAGGCCGAAGATCAGCTCCTGGCGGGCGACGAAGCGCAGCGCGTTGACCAGCTCGCGGTAGCGCAGCCGCGAGGCGATCCGCTGGTCCTCCCAGAGCGCGAACGGATGCGTGCCCGCCGAGCCGATCGTCAGGCCGCGCAGCGCCGCGGTGTCGTGGACCTGGCGGCGCAGCGCGCGCAGCTGGACGCCGGCCTCGGCCGTGTTGCGCGCCGGGCGCGTCGCGATCTCCAGGACCGACTCCATCAGCTCGGGCTTGATGTCGCCGGCGTCGGCCTGGGACCCGTCGCCTCGGGCGTCCTCGAGGAGCGACTCGATCGCGTTGACCAGCTCGTAGGAGCCGGCGTCGACGATCATCAGCTCCTCCTCGATGCCGATCGTGTAGCTCGGCCCGGTGAAGTGGTGCTCCATCTGCCGCCGCACCCTACCGACGCCTATCATCAGGAGTCCAAGCCATGACTCTTCTGGAGGTCTGACCGTGACCACCGACGTGCTCACCGGATCGCGTCTCGAGGAGCTGCTCGGCGACGACGCCGAGACGCTGCTCAACCACCGCAGCACCACGATCGACAAGGCGCAGCTGCACCTGCCCGGCCCCGACTTCGTGGACCGCATCTTCCGCGACACCGATCGTTCGACCAACGTCCTGCGCAACCTGCAGTGGCTGTTCGACCACGGCCGCCTGGGCGGCACGGGGTACGTGTCGATCCTCCCGGTCGACCAGGGCATCGAGCACTCGGGCGGCGCGAGCTTCGCGCCCAACCCCGCGTACTTCGATCCCGAGAACCTCGTCAAGCTGGCGCTCGAGGGCGGCACGAACGCCATCGCGTCGACGCTCGGCGTCCTGGGCGCGGTCAGCCGCAAGTACGCGCACAAGCTGCCGTTCATCGTCAAGCTCAACCACAACGAGCTGCTGACCTATCCCAACGGCGCCGACCAGATCATGTTCGCCGACGCGCAGCGCGCCTACGACCTCGGCGCGGCGGGCGTGGGCGCGACGATCTACTTCGGCTCCGACGAGAGCGATCGCCAGATCGTCGAGGTCGCCGCGGCCTTCCGCGAGGCCCATCGCCTCGGGCTGTTCACGGTGCTCTGGTGCTACCTGCGCAACCCCGCGTTCAAGCAGGGCGACGTCGACTACCACCTCGCCGCCGACCTGTCGGGCCAGGCCTAGCAGCTGGGCGTCACGATGGAGGCCGACATCATCAAGCAGAAGCTGCCGGAGAACAACGGCGGCTACACGGCGCTGGGCAAGGGCTACGGCAAGACCAGCCCGCTGGTCTACGACAAGCTCACGACCGACAACCCGATCGACCTCACGCGCTGGCAG
>JAOPZD010000537.1 GCA_025964295.1 Conexibacter sp. | reverse complement strand
GTCGCGCCGCCGGCGCGCCTTGCGCTCGCTCCGGGCCGGCTTGCGCCGCGCCGCGTGCGCCAGCAGCGCGGTGAACGCCGCCACCGCGTCCTCCTCGCGCCCGGCGACCTCGGCCAAGGCATAGGCCTTGCCCGACAGGGCGAACGCGACCCGCCGCGCGACCCGCCGCCGGCGATCGGCGCCGAAGCGGGCGGCCGCCTCGTCGTAGGCCGCCAGTCCCGCGTCCAGCCGCCCGGCCTCGAGCAGCATGGAGCCCTTGCACGCCAGGCCCTGCGCCAGCGAGGCGCGCGACGCCGGCGTGCGCTCCTGGCCCCAGCGCGCGATCAGCGCGTCGTAGGCGCCGGCCGCCTCCTCGATCTCTCCCAGCGCGTCCAGCGAGCGGGCGAGCAGCAGCTGCGCGTCGAGCGGGATGTCGACCCGCCCGCGCGGCGGAGCGTCGCCGTAGCGCTCGACGATCGCGGCGAACAGCGCAGCCGCCTTCGCGTGCGAGCCGGCGTCGCGGAGGCCGCAGGCCTTGTTGTAGAGCGCGAGAGCGCGTTCCAGGCGCGACACACGCTGAGTATCGCTGAACGAGGAGGCGCCCTACAAGACCCGTAACGTCTGCAAAGACGTGTCCCGCGCGACGATCGAGCCGCCGCTCTCGCGCGCCTGCTCGAGGTAGCGCACGGCGTCGGCACCGACCCGGAAGCCCTCCAGGATCAGCGGGATCCCGGGCGGGTAGACCTCGACCTCCTCGGCCGCGACCTGCCCGATCGCCTCGCGCAGCGGGACCTCGCGGCCGATCGACTTGGCCAGCCGCTTGGTGTCGTAAGGGCGGATGACGGGACGGTCGGCGATCCCGGCGAAGGGGTTGCCGGGCATCGGCTGGCGGGTGCGGCCGGGCAGCTGCGTGCCGTCGAGGACGTCGACCAGCGCGGCCACCGTGTCCCCCACCGCCCCGTCGCCGAGCTGGAACGTCGTGATCAGCGTGATGGTCTGCACGCCGGCCTTCTCGATGACGATCCCGCGCTGCACGAGCGCCTCGGCGACCTCGTAGCCGGTCAGCGAGAAGCGTGACAGCCCGAGCGTCGTCTTGACCAGGTCGGCCCCCGCGACGTTGCGCCCGACGGCCTCCAGCCAGCGCGAGTCGTCGAGGTGGTCGAGGTCGGGCAGCGCGCGGCGCAGCTGCGCCTTGAGGCGCTCGGTGCGCTCGATCGACGCGCCCAGCAGCTCGGGGCCCTGCGCCGCGAGCGCGCGCACCGCCGCGTCGCACGACGCCAGCAGCCCGTAGGACGGCGACGTCGTCACGTACTCGCGGTAGGCCTCCTCCAGCAGCTCGGTGTCGACGCGCTCCTCGCGCCAGTGGATCAGCCCGGTCTGCTGCAGGCCGCCCGCGAGCTTGTGCGTCGACTGCACGCAGATGTCGGCGCCGGCGGCCATCGCGCTGCACGGCAGGTCGGCGTGGAAGTGCAGGTGCCCGCCCCACGCCTCGTCGACGAAGACCAGCGTCTCCGGCGAGCGCTCGTGGACCGCCGCGACGATGTCCTCCGTGTTGCCCACCAGGCCCTCGTAGGTCGGCGAGGTGTAGATGACGGCCAGCGCCTCGGGGTAGCGGTCCAGCGCGCTGACGACGTCCTCGACCGACGGGGGCAGCAGCGCCTCGAAGCGCGCGTCGTAGGGCGCGGGGAGGAAGCGGAAGTCGAGGTCGAACGCCTTGATCGCGTTCATCATCGAGTGATGGATGTTGCGGGCGACGAGCACGAGGGCGTCCTGGCGCTCCATCGCCAGCATCCGCAGCACGACCCAGTTCGAGCCCGACGACCCGTGGACGCTGAACATGGTCCGGTCGGCGCCCTGGGCGGCGGCGGCGAACTGCTCGGCCTCGGCGAAGACGCCGGTGTGGTCGACCAGCGTGCCGAAGAAGCCGGCCGAGATCGAGACGTCCGAGGCGTAGAAGTCCTCGACGCGCTCCTGGCCCGGGAGGATCGACGGCGTGCACCAGCGGTGGTAGCGGCGCACGTCCTCGTTGAGGACGCGGACGATCGGCGACGACGTGATCGGATGATCCATGGGATCCGCCATGATGCCCTAGGCCGTGCCCCGCTCCGTCGCCCGCCTCCCGCCGCAGGTCCAGCCGCCCTTCGAGGTGTACGTGTCGGGGGTCCCGCAGCGCGAGGGCGCCGACTACGTCGTGCGCGGCCGCGACCTCGTCTTCGAGCGCGAGCTGCGCAAGGACAAGGTCAGCGGCTGGCGCTGGTTCCTCGGCGCCTGGGGCGTCGGGACCTACCGCCAGAACGACTCAGTCGACATCCGCTACACGCTCGGCGGCCGGCCGATGGTGGCGGAGGGGCTGGAGCTCGCGCCCGAGGACGGCGCGGGCGCGCCTTAGCGCTGGCGGGCGGCTCCCCGCCCGGTACAGGTACGGATACCCGGCTTTGCGCAGGGTTGGCGGGGCGGGAACCTGTCGCGATGTCCCCCGCCGCCGCCCCCGCCCTCTCCCTCGTCGCGACCCAGGGCGCCGACCTGAGCCGCCTGCCGCTGGAGGCCCGGGTGTGGGAGCCCGCGGCGCGGGCGCTGCTCGACGACCTCGATCTGCCCGCCGGCGCCCGCGTCCTGGACGTCGGCTGCGGCGCGCGCGGCTGGCTGCCGGCGCTGTCGGCGCGGCTGCCGGAGGGGACGGTCGTCGGCACCGAGCTGGACGACGGCGTGCTGGAGGCGGCCGCGGAGACCTGCGCGGCAGGTGGCCTGGCCAACGTCTCGCTCGTGCGCGACGACGTCCTGAACAGCGCGCTGCCGACCGGGATGTTCGACCTCGTCCACGCCCGCTTCGGCCTCTGCCGCCGCGGCCGCGGGACCGAGCAGCTGGCCGCCCACCGCCGCCTGCTCAAGCCCGGCGGCGTCCTCGTCCTCGAGGAGCCCGACGTGCGCAGCTGGGTCTACGAGCCCTACGCGCCGGCGACCGCGCACCTCGTCGGCCGCGTCGCCCAGGCGTTCTCGGCCGCGGGCGGCAACCTCGACGCCGGCCGCCACCTCCCCAACCTCCTGCGCCGCGCCGGCCTCACGCCCCAGGTCCGCACCCACGCCCTCGGCCTCGAGGCCGGCCATCCCTACCTCCGGATGCCGCTCGACCTCGCCGACGCGCTCGCCGACCGCCTCGCCGACGTCCTCGGCGCCGACGGCCTGGCCCAGCTGCGCCGCCAGGCGACCACCGAGCTCGACTCCGCCGACCGCCGCGGCACGACCTTCACGCTCGTGCAGGCGTGGGCGCGCGTCGAGCGGTGATCAGCAGGTAGTCGCAGCGCAGCGCCACCGCGCCGTCGCGGCCGGTGTCGTGGGCGGAGACGAGGCCGGCGAGGGCGCCGAGGAGGTGGGGCCAGCGGCCTTCGGACTCCAGGCGAGGGCGCTCGGCGACGACGTGGCCGGCGGTGGCGACCAGGAAGGCGACGGCGGCCGCGCGGGCCTCGAAGTCGAGGGTCAGCGAGGCGTGCTCGGCGCCGGTGACCTC
>JAOPZD010000536.1 GCA_025964295.1 Conexibacter sp. | reverse complement strand
GCGGCGGCGACGATCCCGCTGCGCGTGCGGCTGCGCGGCCACCGCCACGGCCGCCTCGACGGCGCGCCGGTCACCGTCTCGCTGGCCATCGGCCGGACCAAGGACGCGCTCGCGGTGCCGGTCACCGCGCTCGTCGCGACCGGCACGGCGACCTACGCGGTCCAGCTCGCCGCGACGCGGCGCCTGGTCCCGGTCCGGCTCGGCGCGTTCGCCGACGGCTGGGCGCAGGTCGACGGCGCCGGCCTGCGCGCGGGCGAGCGCGTCGTGGTGCCGCGATGAGCCTCGTCCTGGACGAGGTCACCAAGGAGTACCCGGGCGGCGTCCGCGCGCTGGACGGCGTCTGCCTGACGATCGCCGACGGCGAGCTCGTCGGGATCGTGGGCCCGTCGGGGTCGGGCAAGTCCACGTTGCTGCACGTCATGGGGACGCTGGAGCGCCCGTCGAGCGGGCGCGTCGCGATCGCGGGCGCCGACGTCGACGGGCTCGACGACCGCGACCTCGCCGGCCTGCGCGCGCACCGCATCGGCTTCGTCTTCCAGCAGTTCTTCCTGCTGGACGGCATGAGCGCGCTGGAGAACGTCGCGCAGGGGATGCTCTACGGCGCGACGCCGATCGGCCGCCGCACGGCCGCCGCGCGCGACGCGCTGGAGCGCGTCGGCCTCGGCCACCGGATGACGCACCGGCCCGACCAGCTCTCCGGCGGGGAGCGCCAGCGGGTGGCGATCGCGCGGGCGGTCGTCGCCCGCCCGGCGATCGTCTTCGCCGACGAGCCGACCGGGAACCTCGACTCGCGGTCCGGGGCCGGGATCCTGGCGCTGCTGCGCGAGCTGCACGGCGAGGGCACGACGATCGTCGTCATCACCCACGACCACGAGGTCGCCGGCGCCCTTCCCCGCCGCGTGCGCCTGCGCGACGGCCGGATCGAGGAGGACCGATGAGCGACGCCTCGCGGCTGCTGCCCGCCGACCTGCTGCGGGTCGGCGCCGTCGGCCTGCGCACCCGCCGGCTGCGCGCCGCGCTCTCCGCGCTGGGGATCGCGATCGGGATCGCGTCGATGGTCGCCGTGCTCGGCCTGTCGGCCTCCTCGCGCGCCGGCCTGCTCGACCAGCTCGACCGGTTGGGCACCAACCTGCTCACCGCCGCGCCCGGGCAGACGCTCGGCGGCGACGACGCCACGCTGCCGCGCAGCACGCGCAAGGCGCTCTCGCGCCTGGGAGGCGTGCGCGAGGTGGCGACGGTCCGGACGCTGGACGCCAGCGTGCGCCGGACCGACCGGATCGACGCCGACGAGACCGGCGGCATCGGCCTCTCGGCCGCCGACCCCGGGCTGCTCGCCACGCTCGGCGGCAGCCTCTCGCGCGGGCGCTTCCTCAACGCCGCGACCGCCCGCACGCCGTCGGTCGTCCTCGGCGCGCTGGCCGCCGAGCGGCTGGGCATCGATCGCCCCGGCACCATGGTGTACATCGACGGGCGCTGGTGGACGGTGCTGGGGATCCTGCGCCCCGTCGAGCTCGCGCCGGAGATCGACCGCGCGGCGCTGATCGGCTACGGCGCGGCGGCGCGCTTCCTGGGCTCCGAGCGCACGGCGACGACGGTCTACCTGCGCGCCGACCCGTCCGCGGTCACGCGCGTGCGCGACGTGGTGCCGTCGGCCGCCAACCCGCAGCATCCCGAGGAGGTCCAGGTCAGCCGGCCGTCGGACGCGCTGGCCGCGCGGGCCGCCGCCGACTCGGCGCTGACGGGGCTGTTCCTCGGCCTCGGCGCGGTCGCGCTGCTCGTCGGCGGGATCGGGATCGCCAACACCATGGTCATCTCCGTGCTCGAGCGCCGCTCGGAGATCGGCCTGCGCCGCGCGCTGGGGGCGACGCGGGGACACGTCCGCGCCCAGTTCGTCGTGGAGTCGCTGCTGCTCGCGGCCGCCGGCGGGGCGGCGGGGATCCTCGGCGGCGCGCTGGTCACCGGCGGCTACGCCCGCGTCCGCGGCTGGACGGCGGTGGTCCCGCCCGAGGCGCTGGGCGGCGGGCTGGCCGCCGCGCTGCTGATCGGTGCCGCCGCGGGGCTGTATCCGGCGACGCGGGCGGCGCGCCTGTCGCCCACCGAGGCGCTGCGGTCGGCGTAGGGTGCAGGCATGGCTCCAGCACCCATCCGCGCCGGTCTGCAGATCCCGAACTTCAACCTGCCGGACACCGCGCCCGCCGACCTCCTCGGTCGCCTCACCGACATCGCCCAGACCGCCGAGTCCTCGGGCTTCGACTCCATCTACGTGATGGACCACCTCCACCAGATCCGCGGGGTCGGGCCGGAGGAGAACTGGATGCTCGAGGGGCCGACGACGCTCGGCGTGCTCGCCGCCCGGACGACGAAGGCCCACCTCGGGCTGATGGTCGGCGGCATCACCTACCGCAACCCCGCGCTGCTGGCCAAGATCACCACGACGATCGACGTGCTCTCCGGCGGCCGCGCGATCCTCGGCATCGGCGCGGCGTGGTTCGAGGGTGAGCACCTCGCCTACGGGTACGACTTCCCGCCGCTGGGCGAGCGCTTCGAGCGCCTCGAGGACGGCCTGCAGATCATGCGGGCGATGTTCACCGACGAGGGCCGCTCGACGTTCCATGGCAAGCACCATCACATCGACGGGGCCTACAACAACCCCAAGCCGATCCGCGGCGACATCCCGATCCTGATCGGCGGCAGCGGCGAGAAGAAGACGCTGCGGATGGTCGCCCAGTACGCCGACGCGTCCAACGTCTTCGGCGACGTCGCGCAGATCCGCCACCTCATGGGCGTCCTGGACGCGCACTGCGAGCGCCTCGGCCGCGACCCGCGCGACATCACGCGCACGAAGCTCGCGACGCTCGTCGCCGGCGCCACGCACGAGGCCGCGCAGGCCAAGCTCGCGCCGCTGCGCGAGCAGATCCCGGCCGATCGCTTCGACGCGCTGATCATCGCGGGCGACCGCGACGAGATCGGCGAGCAGCTCGCGGCCCACCGCGAGGCCGGCCTCGACGGGATCATCGTCAACATGCCCGACGTCGAAGACCTCGAGGCCGTCGCGCTGGCGGGCGAGGCGGTCTCGGCGGCGATGGCCTAGGCGGCGAGGCGGCGGCGGCGCGCGCGGCGTCCGATCCGGACCTTCGCTCGGGCCGGCCGCGGCACGCCGCCCCGCAGCGCCACGACGCCGAGCCCGAGCAGCGTCACGGCGCTGAGCAGCGTGACCAGCCGGCCCAGCAGCAGCTGCCACGGCGCGTCGCCGCGCAGCGCGCCCAGGCACATCATGGTGCACTTGGGCCGCACCGTCGCGGTGAAGCGCCCGGCCGCGTCGGTGTGCGTGACGGTGATGGCGATCGTGCCGTCGCCGGTGCGCCCGGCGTACTCGGCGTCGCCGTCGACGCGGACCAGCGGCGACCACGCCACCGGCGCGACGCGGTGCTCGCCGACCCGGCCGGTGCCGCGCAGCGTCGCGGTGTCGGCGGTCGGGTCGACGGGATCGGCGGCGACGGGCCTGGTGGCCTTCGGGCCCGTCGGCCGGTCGGCGATCCGGAACTGGTACTGCGTGATGAGCTTCTTGTCGGCGAACGACCGCGGCTCGCGATCCACGGCGATGTCGCCGTGGCGCAGCCCCGCGGCGCTTGCGTATGTCGCGGTCCCCTTCGTGTGCAGCGCGACGTAGGCGCCCATCGCGCACTGGGCGGCGACCGCGACGACCAGCGCGCCGGTCAGCGCGCGCCGCGCCGGGAGCGTCCGCAGCGCCAGCAGGGCGACCGTGGCGCCCAGCGCGACGACGATCGCCACGTAGGCGATCAACCGCTCCGGCAGCTGGACCGCCTGCAGGACGCGCGGGAAGCGCAGCCACCACGCCGGGTTGACCAGGACGAGGATCAGCCCCAGGCCGAGGACGCCGAGCCCCGCCGCCGAGCCGGCGATCCGGCGGGAGCCGCGCAGCGCGAGGACCGCGCCGAGCGCCGCCACCGTCCAGGCCAGCGGCAGCACCGGCACCTGGCCGTAGACCTCGGACTGGTAGGCGCGCGACAGGCGCGGCCAGAGCGCGAACGCGGTGGACGGATCGGCCAGCGCCGCTGCGCCCTTGAGCATCTTCTCGTTGTAGTCCGACGTGGCGATGAACGTGTGCGGGCCGAGCCACAGGTTGGTGACCAGCCACGCGCCCGCGAGCCCGGCGCCGAGGACCAGGACGCCGAGCGCGCCGGCCGCGCGGCGCACCAGCACGTCGCGGTCCAGCCC
>JAOPZD010000527.1 GCA_025964295.1 Conexibacter sp. | reverse complement strand
CTCGCGCCGCGGCGCGGTGACGTAGACCCGCGTGCGGCGCAGCAGCGCGCGAAACGCCGCGGGCTCCAGCGTGCCGGTGTAGCGCAGCCCCTCGCGGTCGGGCCCGCGCAGGCCGGCCACCACCAGCTCCTCGCCCTCGCGCCGGACCGCGTCCCACGCGGCCAGGACCCGGTCCAGGCCCTTCTTGTAGGGGTTGGTGGCGTAGGTCAGCGCCGCGAGGTCGCGCGGGAGCGCATCCCCCGACGGCTCGACCGGGATCGGCACCACCACCGACGGCGTCGCCGGCGACCCCGCCTCCACCAGCGCCCCCGCGTCCTGCGGCACCAGCAGCGGCGCCTCGCCCAGCCGCCGCCGCTCGACCGGCCGCTGCCAGACCCCGTGGCGCCCCGGGCGGTTGCCCGCCGCCGCGGCGTCGAAGCGGATCGCACCCGCCAGCGGCCACAGCAGCGCCGCCGTGGTCGTGGAGTAGACGATCGCCCGCGGCTCGTGGTCGGCGAGCGCCTCGACCGCCGCGCGCCGCGCCGCGCGCGCCCACGTGAGATCGGTCAGCGCGAGCGTCCGGACCTCGCGCGGCCGCTGCGCGCGCACGAGCAGCACGTCGGCGCCCGCGCGCAGCAGCGATCCGGCCAGCTCGTCCTCGGCCGCGCGCAGCCCGTGCGTCGCGCCGAGGCCGACGATCAGGACGTCGAGCGGGGGCATCACCTGCCATTCTCCCGCGCCCGGCCTTGCGACGTCTGACCCTCACACCGCGCCACGTCCAGCAGGGAGCAACGTCGCCATGACCGGAACGCTCGTCAACGTCGGCGCGATCCTGCTCGGCACCCTCGTCGGCGAGGTCGTCGGCACCCGGCTCTCGGCCGGGCTGCAGACCCGGATCCTGCACGGGCTCGGCCTCGTCGTGCTCGTCATCGGCATCGACAACGCGCTGGCGTGGCGCGACACGAACGCGCTGTTCGTCCTCGGCGGCGTGCTGCTCGGCGGCCTCGCGGGCGAGGCGCTGCGGATCGAGGACCGGCTGCAGGCCGTGGGGGACATGGCGCAGCGCCGCCTCGCCGGCCCCGCGGCCACCGACCCCCACGCCCACCACTCCACCGTCTCGGAGGGCTTCTTCACCGCCAGCCTCGTCTTCTGCGTCGGCGCGCTCGCGGTCGTCGGGCCGATCCAGGAGGGCCTGACCGGCAACGCCGACACGCTCTACACCAAGGCGCTGCTCGACGGCTTCGCCTCGGTCGCGCTGGCGGCCTCGCTGGGCTGGGGCGTCGCCCTCAGCGCGCTCAGCGTCCTGCTCTACCAGGGCGCGCTCACGCTCGGCGCCGGCCTGTTCGACACGATCCTCACCGACGGCAGCGACGCGCTGCTGTCGATGACCAGCGCCGGCGGCGTGCTGATCATCGGGCTCGCGCTCAAGCTGCTCGACATCCAGGACGTCAAGGTCGGCAACTTCCTGCCGGCGCTGATCTTCGCGCCGGCCATCGCCGGGATCGCCTCGATCTTCTAGCGCGCCTAGGGCCCGACGCCGTTGATCGTCGGGCGCTCGCGCCGGAAGCCAGGGAGCCGGACGAGCTGCATCGGCCGCACCGGCGAGGTGCGCTCGACGAAGAACGTCACGCCGTCGCGCTCCTCGATCGCCGCGACCGCCGACTCCTGGCGGCGCCAGGCCAGCGCCCAGATGATCGTGAAGCCGGCCGCGATCCCCGGGATCTGCGGGCCGAGGAACGTCAGCGCCGCGGCCGCGACGACCACCAGAAGCAGCGGCCAGAGGCGGTTGGCCATCGTGGAGCCGGGGCGGACGTCGGGCATCATCGTCCCCGTCTTGGCGTCGGCCAGCAGCCGCGCGATCGGCGGGTTGACCTCGTTGCGCCGCCCGACCCACGAGCCGATCAGCGTCGCCGCGACCCACCAGCCGGTCGCGTAGAGCGCGACGCTGTCGTCCTGGTCGCGCGTGGCGGCGACCAGCGTCAGGACGGCGAGCGTGGTGGCCGCGCCCCCGCTGAGCAGGACCGTGGCGCGCAGGAAGTCGACGAACCGCACGCTACGGGTGGCCCGCCAGCACCTCGAGCACCGTCCGCACCCCGAGCGGCCCGTCGACGAGCAGGTCGGCGGCCTCCTCGAGCTCGCGCGGCGTCTCGTCGGAGGAGACGCCGATGCAGATCGCCTCGCGCAGCGTGCCCTCCGCGACGGCGGCGCGCAGCGCCTCGAACGCGTCGAGGTCGGTGCGGTCGTCGCCCGCGTAGAGCGCGACGTCGACGTCGGCCTCGGCCAGCAGATGAGCCACGCCCAGGCCCTTGTTGAGCTCCACCGGTGGGCGGACCTCGAGGATCTTGCGCCCCCAGTGGGTGACGAACCCGGCCTTGTCCGCGCGCTCGGCCACCGCCCGGACGGCCTCCTCGGCGGCCTCCTCGTCCGGCGCCCCGCGCCAGTGGAAGCCGAAGATCACGTCCTTGTCCTCGCCGCGCACCCGCAGGCGGTGCAGCTCCTCGCCGCGCAGCTCGCCCTCGGCGAACGCCCGGACGCGGCGCGCCCACTCGGCGACCTGCGGCTCGACCTCGGCCGTCGTCTGCCCGCCGCGCAGGATCTCGGCGCCGTGGTTGCCCACGTAGGTGATCGAGCCGAGCGAGACGATCCGGCGCGCGGTCGTGGCGCGGCGGCCGCTGACGCACGCGACCAGGCCGTAGCGCTTGGCGACCGCGATCAGCGGCAGCCGCGTCGGCTCGGGCACATGGGCGTCGTCGGCATGGCGCACGATCGGCGCGAGCGTTCCGTCGATGTCCAGCAGGACCGCGGCGCGCCCGGGATCGGCCAGCAACGGCGCGAGGACGTCGTCGAGGGTCGCGGCAGGAGGCACGCACCTATCATCGCAGCATGCCGCGCCCTGACCCGCCGCTGGCCGGCGGCGCGCAACGGACCTTGCGCCTCGCCGTCATCGGCACCGGTGCCGGGCTCTTCAGCGGGCTCTTCGGCGTCGGCGGCGGAACGGTGATCGTTCCGCTGCTCGTGCTGTGGCTCGGCTACGGGACGCGCGAGGCGACGGGGACGTCGCTGGGCGCGATCGTCGTGATCGCCGCCGCGGCGATGCTGGCCCAGGGCGCCTACGGCAACCTGCACGTCGGCGACGGGCTGCTGGTCGGCCTGCCCGCGGTCGGCGGCGTCCTGGCCGGGACCGCGCTGCAGCAGCGCGTCGACCCGCGCGCGGTCTCGCTGCTCTTCGCGGCGCTCCTGGTGGCCACGGCGATCTCCCTGCTCGTGCCATGACGGCGGGCGCCCTGATCGTCGGCTTCGCCGCGGGCGTCGTCGCCGGGATGCTCGGCGTCGGCGGCGGGATCCTGTTCGTCCCCGCGCTGGTGCTGTTCCTGGACCTCCCGCAGGTCGACGCGGAGGCGACCTCGCTGCTGGCGATCATCCCGGTCGCGCTGGTCGGCGCGGCCAGCCAGCGGCGCTACGGCAACCTGCGGCTGCGCGACGCGGTCGTCCTCGGCGTGCTGGCGGTGCCCGGCGCGATCGCCGGCGTGGCGATCGTCAACGCGATCCCGGAGCGGACCGTCGAGGTGCTCTTCGCGTTGTTGATGCTCTACGTGGCCGCCCAGCTCGTGCGCCGCGCGCTGACGCCCGTCGCGGAGGCCGACGCGTGAGCGCCGCGCCGCCG